>DRJJ01000211.1 GCA_011052255.1 Gammaproteobacteria bacterium
GATGGATATTAGCTGGTTCATGCGCGTGTTAAACGAAACGATCGCGCGGGATGCCAATGCAGAAGACCACTGTACAGGCCGTTTCTGGGAAGGCCGCTTCAAAACCCAGGCCTTGCTGGATGAGGCCGCACTGGCTGCCTGTATGGCCTATGTTGATTTGAATCCGATACGGGCAAAGATGGCTAAAACACCCGAAACCTCTGATCACACCAGTATCAAGCACAGAGCAAACAAAGCACAGCAGGTATTACAACCCAATCATCCTAATCAACAGGCCAGCACCTTAATGCCATTCGTAGGCTATCCCAGAGAAAATATGCCAATATGAATTAACTCATAACATTATTTAATTTATCTAAAATATTCCCCCAACCACCTTCATGGTCAGAGCGTGTTTTTTCATCGATGAACTTGACATGAGATAGTGAGATATTTGTTTTGTTACCATCCATTTTTGTGAAATTTAATGTAACTATACTGTTATCAACTGAGCAATGAGACACCCAGGTAAAAACCAACTTATCTGGTCGGTTAATCTCTAAATATTTTCCCGTGTGTGGCAGCTCATCGTTACCAACATGCATAGTAATTGTAAAATCACCTCCTTCACACGCATCGTTTTCTATATCAGACTCAGGCATGCCTGGCATGGGCATCATAAATAGTGACAACATTTTTGGGTTTAACCATGCATCAAATACTTTTTCGATTGGTGCATGGATTATTTTGTCTACATTTACCGTTAGATCAGTCATCTGAAGCATCTCCATTCTTCATTAATTCATCAAGTTTATTTAAGCGTAATTCCCATATAGATTTGAGTTCCATAAACCAGTTTTCAGCTAATTTAATTTGTTCTAAATTTGCTTCAATCCAATGGGTTCTACCGATGGTTTTACGAGTGACAAGTTCAGCTTTCTCCAGTACTTTGATATGTTTTGATATTGCATTAAGAGACATATCGTAATAGCCAGCCAGGTCTGTCACCCGGCTGACACCTTGCTGAGAGAGCTGCGTTAAAAGAGAGCGACGTGTCGTATCGCTCACTGCTTTGAGGAGTCTGGAAAGATTTTCATCGCTCTTATATTCAACCATAGAGTTGAGTATAGTCTCAATAGTAAGTAATTGTCAACCTAAAGGTTGAATATTATTATGAGAAGGTATACCGAGAGTAAATTAGGGTCAGACTGAACCTGATTCTTCTTATATGTTAAATACAATTATTGTTTAGAATTAATAAAAAACTTGTGCTTAAGGTTGTATCAAGTGATGGGTGTCCAGCTAATCATAATCAGCTAATAGAATAGTAATAGTCATTCGTGTTAATTGACTTGTTTTGAGTTTTATACCAAAATTAGGTATATATTGGTACTTTGGAGATGGGCAATGGCTAAAAATACCAGCATAACACTGGGTGAACACTTTGATGGCTTTATATCAGGTCAGGTTAAAAGTGGACGATTTGGATCCGCAAGTGAAGTTGTAAGAGCAGGGCTTAGGCTGCTTGAAAATACAGAAACAAAACTTGAAGCTTTGAGACATATGCTTAATGAAGGTGAGCAGAGCGGTATTGCAGATTATGACTACGATGAATTTATTACTGAGCTTGATAGCAATAGTGATAAATGAAACCATTTGAACTAACCCGGGTGGCGAAAGATGACCTGAGAAAAATTGCCAAATATACCGAAAAACACTGGGGACGAGATCAGCGTAATTTATATACCAGGCAATTTGATGATGGTTTTCATTTACTGGCGGAGTCTCCTTCGGTTGGCAAGCAATGTAATTATATTAAAGATGGTTATAGAAAGTTTCCTCAAGGTAGCCATATAATTTTTTATCGCGAAAGCACGAAAAGTAAAATAACAATTATTCGCATACTTCATAAAAACATGGATGTTGAATCCAGGTTTTTATGCCCATAACGTTTTACTTAAGCCGACCACGGACATGTTGGTAATAGTTACAATAATACATACATATTATTACTCCCATTTCTCTATGAGGAAGATGCAGTACCTCAAGATACAATGATCAATGGGATCAGGCTCACTGCTTACCCATAAACCCCCGCTTCCTTTGGGAAATGGCTGGGGTAACTGCTTCATGGATGTATTTACAGCGTGCCTCTAAACAACAGCTCAGGTAAGCTACCTACACATCATCAATAATCCCAGGTACCACAACATGACCGACCAACCGCCCTTCCACATCGACACCCTGGAACTAGGCCCAATGGAGAATTTCATATACCTGATCCAGGACCACAAGACTGGCCGCGCCGCCGTAGTCGACCCGGCCTGGGACGTAGACAGCATTGTAGAACTCGCCAGACTACGCAATGTTGAAATCACCGATATCCTGCTCACCCACAGTCATCACGACCATATCAACGGTATTGAGCAACTGCTACAGCACTATGATGCGCAAATGCACCTGACCCATGCCGAGGCGAAGTTCTGGGACCGTTATCTGGATATACCCACACTGCATCACGGCGGTGATGTGATTTCACTGGGTGAAACAGACATAAAGGTATTGCATACGCCCGGCCACACGCCCGGCTCTGCCTGCTTTCATGTCGGCGACCAGTTGATTGCCGGTGATACCCTGTTCGTATTTGGTTGTGGCCGTTGTGATCTGACGGGTGGTGATCCTGAGCAGATGTACCAGACGCTCAGGCATATTCACACGGACCTGCCGGGTGATACGGTTCTGTTACCGGGGCATAATTATGCGGTCAAACCTACATCAACACTGGATGAACAGGCGAGCGGTAATCCGTTTATGCATTTTCATGATAGTGAACGTTTTGTTGAATACCGTATGCATGTTCATGACCGGATTCGTAACGACCCTTATGGGCCGGTTAGTCAGAAGGATGTGGATGCGCTGGCGTTATGAGGTTGGCAGCCAGATCATGGAGATTAATGCGGTTCGTGCCTCACCATATCCTACGGGTTACGGGCCTGTGCGGCGCGACTGGCCAGTTCGGTGACATCACTCACGTCAAGGTCATTGATTAGTTCGTGCAGGCCCTGCCAGGCCTCTGCCTGACTAAGGGTATCGCGGTAAGCCTTGGGCGGTAATCGCAAAAACGTTCAGTCCCCTGGCACCCTGTGGATTCAGTTCTCGGTATAATTCACCCAGTGAGACGTTCTTGCCACCGACCAGAGGTATATCATCAATGCTCAGTTCAGAAAACCAGCATATGTAGTCATACGCTGAGCCATCATTTATTCCCTGTCCAGATCACTATTTAGAAAGGCATACCCGGTGGCAGCTTGCCCTTCATGCCACGCAGCATTTTGGTCATACCGCCCTTACTCATTTTCTTCATCATTTTCTGCATCTGCGCAAACTGTTTGAGTATGCGATTCACATCCTGTACCTGGGTGCCTGAACCGGCTGCGATACGTTTTTTACGTGAGCCTTTTATAATGGCCGGATGGGTGCGCTCTTTGGGTGTCATGGAGTTGATTACCGCGATGGTACGACCAATCTCCTTGTCGCCCACCTGCGCCTGCACACCTTTGGGCAGGTTAGACATGCCCGGTAGTTTTTCCATCATGCTCGCCACACCGCCCATCGCATTCATCTGCTGCATCTGGTCCCGGAAATCAGTCAGATCAAAGCCTTTACCCTTCTGGATCTTTTTAGCCAGCTTGGCGGCCTGCTTGTGGTCGACCTTTTGCTGTACTTCTTCAACCAGGCTGAGTACATCACCCATGCCCAGCATACGTGATACAACCCGGTCCGGATGAAAGGCCTCCAGCCCGTCTACTTTCTCACCAACACCCATAAACTTGATCGGCTTACCGGTAATCTGGCGTATCGATAACGCCGCTCCACCACGGGCATCACCATCGGTTTTGGTTAACACTACACCGGTGAGTGGCAGCGCCTCATTAAAGGCGGCAGCGGTGTTGGCCGCGTCCTGCCCGGTCATGCTGTCGACCACAAACAGGGTTTCAATCGGACTAACGGCCTGATGCACGCGCTGAATTTCCTGCATCATGTCTTCGTCAATATGTAAACGACCGGCGGTATCGACAATGACTACATCTATAAACTTTTTACGCGCCTGCTCGATAGCCGCCTTTGCAATCTTGACCGGGTCCTGCGAGGTCTCACTCGGGAAGAATTCAACCTCTACTTCCTGTGCCAGGGTTTTAAGTTGTTCGATAGCAGCCGGACGATAGATATCAACACTGACCAGCATGACGCTTTTCTTGTCCCGCTGTTTAAGCAGACGTGCCAGTTTTGCCGAGGTGGTGGTTTTACCGGCGCCTTGCAGGCCCGCCATCAGGATTACGGCGGGGGGTTGTGTGGTCAGGTTGAGGGCATCGTTGCTCTCACCCATTACCCGAACCAGTTCATCGTTTACGATTTTGATGAAGGCCTGTCCGGGCGACAGGCTGGTCATGACTTCGGCACCGAGTGCTCGTGTGCGCACCTGATCAATGAAGGTGCGTACGACCGGCAGCGCCACGTCGGCCTCAAGCAGTGCCATGCGCACTTCGCGCAGGGTATCGCTGATGTTGGTTTCGGTGAGTCGTCCCTGGCCGCGTAACGACTGTACGGCGCGGGTTAAACGTTCGCTGAGGCTGTCAAACATGCTTCTTTCCAATACAGAGTGAGGTTAAACCATTATTGTACCTGATAAATGGTCACAACAACTGCGTGAAGCCAACCCGGCAACCGGTCAGTCAGGAATCAGATGTCAAATGTGGTGCCGCTGGTTAACTGATGCAGGGTGCGATCGGTAATCGCATCACGACATTCCTGCATGATACTGTCTTCCGAACCGGGCTTGAGGTGGGTGATATGCACTTCCGGGCGATGCTGTAACCTGGCCAGATCAGTCGCCAGCAACGAGGGGCAGTAATGGTAAGCCAGTTTGCTGATTTCCAGGTCTACCTCACCAAAGGCTGACTCGATAAGCAGATAGTCCAGCGAGTCCAGCCTGTTCAACGCATCCCAGAATACGTCATTGGAGGTGGTGTCGCCACTGTAGACCAGTGACTTGTCAGCCCCTTGAACCAGGTAACCCACTGCCGGAATGACATGTTTAACGGGCAACATCTGGATCTGACCCTCATCCACCACGCACGGCTCTCCAGGACTCATCCTGTGGTAGCAAAGCACACCATCACCGCTGGTCGGGATATTGGTGAAATCCGGCCACAACACATTGTTAAACATGTGCTGCTCAAGCGCATCAATGGTTTGCGGCAGGGCATGAATGGTGAGAGGTGTATCGAGCACATCGAATATGGTATCAACCAGTAACGGAATACCGCCAACATGATCCAGATGTGAATGGGTTACATAAATATCACGGATCTTGCGCAGCTCATCCAGACTCAGGTCGCACACACCTGTGCCCGCATCGATCAGCGTATGATCTCCTACGAGTATCGAAGTCGTGCGCCGTTCTGCGCCTATACCACCGCTACATCCCAGTATCTTGATTTTCATTCCGGGCCTGATCCTGATTCCTGCGTCTGTTGGCCAGTTATCGTACCCCTGCATTGCGAATCCTGTCCTGATCACGAGGCACACTTCGTTTCACTAGCAGTAGTTTATAGCATGTTTGTAGACGCATTGACAAAAATTGTGTCTAAAAAACAGATGAATACACCTCATTATGCGAGATCTGCCCTGAACACTTCCCAATAATGCGTTTATTATGGCATCATCAAGCCGATACATTCTTCTGATGGAACAATTTCATGCTGACAGGCTTACTGGCCATTATTCTATATCTGACTGCTACTTTTTTGCTGGTCAGGCAATTGTTGCGCCCTGCCAGCGAACATCCCGGTCGAAACGTGATTATTACCCTGGGTCTGGTTGCGGTTACCCTGCATGGGGCAAGTCTGTACGCGGTATTGTTCAAACCAGATGGCATTGACCTGGGCTTTTTCAATGCGCTGTCACTGATTTTCTGGTTAATTTCACTGGTTTTGCTGGTAAGCGCCTATCGCAGGCCGCTAGGGGCCTTATGCGTACCCTTCCTGCTGCTGGCTGCGGTGTCGATCCTGCTGGACATGACTATTGCATCACAGCGCGTGTTAATCATTAACGTCGCCTGGCAGTTACAGGTGCATATTATTGTTTCCATCTTTGCCTATAGCATACTGACGGTCGCGATCGTACAGGCAGCCTTACTGGCGATTCAGGACCAGCGTTTGCGTAACCATCGGCCCGGAGGCCTGATCCGGGTACTGCCGCCCCTGCAGGACATGGAATCATTCCTGTTCCAGCTGATTGCAATCGGCTTTGTATTGCTAACCCTCAGCCTGCTGACCGGCACCCTGTTTATCGATGATATGTTTGCCCGCCATCTGGCACACAAAACCGTGTTGTCCATTATTGCCTGGACCATCTTTCTGGTTCTGTTGTGGGGTCGCTACCGTCTGGGCTGGCGCGGCAAAACCGCCATGCGCTGGACCTTATGGGGCTTCCTGACCCTGATGCTGGCTTATCTGGGCAGCAAGCTGGTACTGGAACTGATATTACAGCGTGTTAATTAGCAACTACGAGTATACGAATAGTGGATAGCATCCCTCTCAGTGTGCTGTATGGCACGCTTGTCGGCCTGATTGTGCTGTCAGCCTTCTTTTCCAGCTCGGAAACCGGGCTGATGATGCTGAACCGATATCGCCTGCGTCATTTGGTCAAAAGCGGCC
>DRJJ01000212.1 GCA_011052255.1 Gammaproteobacteria bacterium
AATGTCTACAAACGTCCGAAAAACGACAGATTTAACTGGTTTGGCCCTGATTCACTGGTCCCGAACAAGCGCGACTGGCAGGATTTTGTGGCAATGAAAAACTGGTTCACCGGCAAGGGCCCCCGTCCGGTATTCGAACACTGGACCTATTGGGAAAAATTCGACTACTGGGCACCCTTCTGGGGTATGTTTATCATCGGTACTTCCGGTGTCATATTGTGGTTTTCACCCTTCTTTGGCAGCTTCCTGCCAGGGTGGATATTCAATGTGGCGACCATCGTCCATGGTGAGGAAGCCTTCCTGGCAATCGTGTTCCTGTTTACCGTGCATTTCTTTAACAGTCATTTTCGGCCGGACAAGTTTCCTCTGGACATCATTATGTTCACCGGCAGTATGCCACTGGAAGAGTTCAAATATGAACGAGCAGATGAGTATGAACGACTGGTTAAAGAAGGAAAGCTCGGTGAATACCTGGTCGATGCGCCCTCAAAGAGAATGGTGCGCTATTCACGGATATTGGGCTTCACTCTGGTAGCTGCCGGATTGCTGATTCTGGTGCTGGTGCTGTCGGGCTTCCTGCAAAACATAGCGGGGTAAGTATCTGCCGGTGTTACCGGTTATCATGTGACATCAGCTTTCACATAAACATGGACCAGCCAGATCGCGGTGTGGTTGTCATACGAACGGGTAAAGCCTGCATCCCTGATCCATTGGTCTACCTGCTCCGGATTATGTACGTAAGGCCTGAACTCAGAGCCGATCAGTTTCATCAAAACGGATAGCAGACGGCAGCCTGCACGGATAAACCAGAGATTACGAGGATAGATCAGCGCATAGACACGCCGTGTTTTCTCCAGCGTTTTATGTACCAGACCATCGGCATCGGGATAACAACAAACGACTTTATCAAGCAAAGTGATATCGGCCTGCTCAACAGTCGGTACTATTTCCATGAAATCGCCCTCTATGTAGCTGCTTCGGTCTTCAAGGCCTCTATCAGTAGCCCATTTTTCTGCCTCTTCTATCATTTTGGGTGCCAGATCGATCCCGACTGCGGTACGGGCACCTTTTTCAAGTAAGGTCTGATGTAAATGCCCTACCCCACTGCCAATTTCCAGCAAGCTGGCATCCTGGTAGCCGGCCTGCTCCAGCCCCTCCATTAACAGCTTTTGCGGGGGCTCAAAGCCTTTAGATTCAAAGCGTTTACGGTAGCGTCGCGCAAAAAATGAAAAAAACCGACCTGCAGAACGGGAATGGGGGCAACAGCAGCTCATGTATCATGATTCCTTGATTATAGATAGCGGCATACATGCATATGACACTACGGGTGAAGAGTGGTTCAAGCGATTCCTGGACATCATATACGCAGCAGAACACCCGGTACAATATAATTAACATATTGTTAATAATAATGTTTTTATCTGACCTTTTATCAACCGGCAAAACAGGTAAAATATGCCGCTATTCACCCGTCGATAACAATCAGGCATTTATGTATGAGTAACAAGCTGACCGTCCTGCTGAACAGGATCGCACAACTGGAATATCACCGCGACCGGCCCTTGCCTGATCATCAGGCGCTGCACCTTGATAATATGGACCAGAAAATGGATCAGGGTATCCTGCTGGGTGACACAACCATCGACAGTCCGGATATTAACCAGCGCGCACAGTTCGTTGCCGCCAATCTGCTGCATGCGATTAAAAATGACCAGGAAGCCAATGCCGCCGCAATGTGTACCTGGCTCGCCAACCGCTTACCTGAACTCAAGCAGGTCAAGATTGAGGAACAGGGTAATGAAGTAACTATTAACCTGGTGTTTGACGAAGAACATGGTGGCCAGATACCGGTTCAGTTTATCCATTAAATCACCTGAATTATCGTGATCACTATTACGATCAAACCCTTATTGCGATGCCCGTCATAAGCAATAAGCTACTTCGCATAATAGCCAAACACCTGTTTTAACAGGTCAGTGGATCGGGCAACCGGATCTTTTCGTATCAGCTTCTCTTCTTCGGCCAGTTTCAGAAACAGCCCGTCCAGGGTTTTGTTGGTCACATAGCTATCCAGATCTACCGTATCTTCATTCAGATACTGACTGACATATTTTGATTTTGTAATGAACTTTTTGTATGCAGAACCAACACCCGACTCATCCATGGTTTGGCTAACAACAGGCTTGATAACCGATCGCAACTGATCTGATGTTTTGTCCTTAAAGTAACGAGTTGCCGCATCATCCGGCCCGGTTACGATGGACCGGGCATCTTTTACGCTCATCTTTTTTATGGTATCGAGAAATATTTCTGTGGTTTTGGTGACCGACTGTTCGGCTGCCTGATTCATGCGCTTGATAAACCGATCGGCATATTTACCCTGCCCTACCTTGCGCAGCAGGGATTCGGCATACTGTAGCTGTTCAGGCAGTGCAATCTTGACCTGGGCATCATTTAGATACCCCCCCTGTTTACCTAACAGCTTGATGGCCTTTTGTACGCCTACAGATAGTGCATCCAGTATTGCCTTGCTCATGTCTGCACTGCTGGGTGCCGTGGAGGCAGCTGATGAAGCGGGTACATCGGCTGTCGTTGCAGCAGATTCTGATGTTTTCTCCTCTCCCAGATAATCATCCAGGTAATCTCTCCAGCCTGCCTGCACTGAAACGGATACTAAAACAAGATTCATCAGAATCAATAAGACAGAAAATCTGGCATAATTCACTATATTATCCTCATTCATACCCAAGGTGCCCTGATTCGGCTATGTCTAGCGTAAACCATATTGGCCAATTAACCATAGACCATTTTTTACAGGAGTACTGGCAGAAGGCCCCGGTGATCCTGCGTCAGGCTCTGCCTGATCTACCCGAATTAATCACACCAGAAGAACTGGCCGGCCTGGCCTGCGAGGATTTTGTCGAATCCAGACTGGTGACCGTTCTGCAAGAAGCCCCTGGCTGGCTGGTTAAACATGGGCCGTTCAGCGAACAGGACTTCACCTCATTACCTGAGAGTAATTACAGCTTGCTGGTTCAGGATGTCGAAAAACATTTGCCTGACTTGCGTAGACTCA
>DRJJ01000213.1 GCA_011052255.1 Gammaproteobacteria bacterium
CCACGCGCCGCACTGGTTGTCATCGCGGCATAGGCGCGCAGCGCATCGCTGACCACACGCTCGCGCCCCAGTGCCTGCCAGGCCTGATCGCCTTTCGCTTGCATGTCTGCACGGCGTTGTGTCAGTACCTTTTCTTCAACCGCCAGATGGATACGACGGGCAGGGATATCTATTTCAATGGTATCGCCTTGTTCGACCAGGCCAATCGTGCCGCCTTCAGCCGCCTCGGGTGAAACATGCCCGATCGACAGACCGGATGTGCCACCGGAAAAGCGCCCGTCGGTAATCAGTGCACAGGCCTTGCCCAGGCCTTTGGATTTCAGGTAGCTGGTCGGGTATAACATTTCCTGCATACCGGGTCCGCCGCGCGGTCCTTCGTAACGAATGATCACCACATCACCGGCAACAATCTGGTCTGCCAGAATGGCTGCAACCGCATCATCCTGACTTTCAAACAATCGTACAGGTCCGCTGAAGCACAGATTATCTTCGTCTACCCCGGCGGTTTTGACCACACAGCCGTGTTCGGCGAGATTGCCATATAAAATGGCCAGCCCACCATCCTGACTGTAGGCATGGTCGCGATCCCGGATGCAGCCGTCGGCACGATCTATGTCCAGTGATGGCCAGCGTTTGTCCTGACTAAAGGCCGTCTGGGTAGGCACATTGCCCGGTCCCGCGCTGTACATTTTCGTCGCCTCGGCATCCGAACTGGATGCAATGTCCCATTTATCCAGCGCCTCAGCCAGACTGTTACTGTGTACAGTCCGGGTATCGCTATGCAACAAACCAGCGCGATTCAATGCACCCAGCAAGGCCATCACCCCACCGGCACGATGAACGTCTTCCATGTGATATTTCTGTGTCGATGGCGCCACCTTGCATAAATGCGGCACCTTGCGTGACAGACGATCAATGTCTGTCATGGTAAAGGCGACACCGGCCTCCTCTGCCGCTGCCAGCAGATGCAGGATGGTATTGGTTGAACCACCCATCGCGATATCAAGGCACATCGCATTTTCGAATGCCTGCATGTTAGCGATGTTACGTGGCAGCACACTGCTATCATCCTGATCGTAATAACGCCGCGCCAGATCAACAATGGTACGACCGGCCTGCAGAAACAGCTCTTCACGATCGGCGTGGGTCGCCAGCAGGCTGCCATTACCGGGCAGCGAAAGACCCAGTGCCTCGGTCAGACAGTTCATTGAATTGGCGGTAAACATACCGGAACAGGAACCACAGGTGGGGCAGGCCGAGCGCTCCATGGTCATTACGTCTTCATCGCTGGCCTTGTCATCGGCTGCCAAGACCATCGCATCCACCAGATCCAGGTGAACTTCCTGCTCGTGTATCCGCGTCTTGCCGGATTCCATTGGTCCACCGGAGACAAATATAACAGGAATATTCAGTCGCATGGCCGCCATCAGCATGCCCGGTGTAATCTTGTCACAATTTGAGATACAGACGATGGCATCGGCACAATGGGCATTAACCATGTACTCCACTGAATCGGTGATCAACTCACGCGAGGGCAACGAATAAAGCATGCCGCCATGACCCATCGCGATGCCATCATCCACAGCTATGGTGTTGAATTCCTTGGCGACACCACCCGCTTTTTCAATCTCGCGTGCGACCAGTTGGCCCATGTCCTTGAGGTGAACGTGGCCCGGCACAAACTGGGTAAAGGAATTTGAAATCGCAATAATTGGCTTATTGAAGTCGTCATCCTTCATGCCTGTGGCACGCCACAAGGCACGTGCGCCAGCCATGTTGCGACCTTTGGTGGTGGTCCAGGATCTGTAATCCGGCATGCTAACCTCTTGGCCAGAGCCTCATCGGCAGCTGATTCGTGTAGTTGTTATGGTCTTGATTCGTGTATTCTATTGTATATTAAGCGCAGTGGCGAGTAGCGCGCAAACAGACAGACAGGCAGGCATGGTACTCCATCAATGACCAGCAAAAAAGAACCCGATCAATACCCCGGTCAATATGTAGAATGGTTCAGGCGTTCATCGCCCTATATCCATGCTCATCGTGGGCGCACCTTCGTGTTGATGTTTGGTGGCGAGGCGCTGGGTGATGAGCTGGAAGAATTACTACACGACCTGGCCATACTCAACAGCCTGGGTATCCGGCTGGTGCTGGTGCACGGCATACGCCCACAGATTGACCGTTGCCTGAAAAAAGCCAAAAAAGCCGGTAATTATCATAACAATCTGCGCATTACCGACGCACCCACCTTAACCTGTGCCGAGATTGCTGCCGGTCATGCGCGCGTGCAAATAGAAGCCATATTGTCTATGGGTTTGCCCAATACACCCATGTCCGGTGCCCGTATCCGCGTAGCATCCGGCAATTTTGTTACCTCACAACCGGTGGGTGTGCAGGACGGTGTCGATTTCATGTCAACCGGGGAAGTACGCCGCATTGATACCGATGCCATACACCGTCGGCTGGATGATGGCGATATCGTGCTGCTGTCGCCGGTCGGCTATTCGCCCACCGGTGAGGTATTCAACCTGCGTTCTGATGACCTGGCTGCTGCGGCTGCCATTGCGCTGGATGCTGACAAACTGATAATGCTATGTGAAGGCAAGGGTATTACTGATGGCCGTCGCCGACTGCTAACGCAGCTTTCACCGGCCGAGGCCGACCGGTTACTGAACAAAAAACACCTGTCAGACATGTGCCGCAGCTATTTACGTGCCGCTGTACACAGCTGCCGCTCCGGTGTGCGTCGCAGTCATATCATTCCGCGTGCCACTGACGGAGCGCTATTACTGGAACTGTTTACCCGCGATGGTGTGGGCACCCTGATAAGCGCCGAAAAATACGAGGATCTGCGGCCGGCACATATTAACGATATCGGCGGAATCCTCGCCCTGCTGGCGCCTCTGGAGGCCGAGGGCATGCTGGTAAAACGCTCGCGCGAAAATCTGGAAACCGATATCAGCCATTACAGCGTGATCGAACGCGATGGCATGATACTGGGCTGTGCTGCATTATTTCCATATCACAAGGAAAAGTGTGCCGAGTTGACCTGTCTGGCCGTTAATCCCGAATATCGCCAGCATGGCCGTGGTAACGATTTGCTCGAGGCACTGGAAAAAAGCGCACAGATGCAGGGTATCAAGCAGATATTTGTGCTAACCACCCATACTGCACACTGGTTTCGTGAAAGAGGCTTTGTCAGTGGTGATCTGAAAAATCTGCCCATCAATCGCCGGCAACTCTATAATTACCAGAGAAACTCGAAAATTTTCATTAAAAATCTTTGAGTTACGGAATGTGTTGCTGAATCGAGACAAAATCAGTAGAGTGAAAATACCTTAAAATTTTGGAGTGCATGTGGTTATGAGCACTAATTCCCACTTGCTGGAACTTTATGATGCAGATGATTACGCTGGCCCGAACCCGTTGCGGGTCACCGGCCAGGGGATCGTATGGGGTCCGGAAGGAGTCAAATACTACATACTGGAAATTTCCGAACCGCTGGATGTAGACGATCAGACCATCCTGCAACTGGCCGTCAGGCCACATTACGATGGCGACCCGATAGACAATCCGATTAACAGCACCTGTACCGTCGGTATTGCCTATTCCAGACCCGGTGCTGTTTTTACCCCGGGCGAACAGTATGGATTCAAGGACTTCTGCTTCTGGAGTGTCGGTAAAATCCAGATTCTCAATGGCCATAACTGATTATCTGCAATCGCCTGGATCGTAAGAACGGCTGGCGCTGAAATCCGGGTACCAGGCTTTGTCTCAGAACATGCTACAACTGATCCAGATTACTGATACCCATTTTCGCGCTGACCCGGACTGGCTAATCCGCGGTGTCAACCCGCGCGCTACTCTGACTCGCGTGCTGGAAACAGCCCGGACAGATATACAGAACAGCGACCTGATTCTGGCGACCGGTGATCTTAGTGATGATGGCAGTGATGCCTCCTATCAGGCATTAAACAGGGTTTTCGGAAAACTACCGATCCCGATAATGCCACTCCCTGGCAATCATGATCTACCTGAACGGGTGTCAGCTTGCCTGGATGCCAGCAACATCCTGCACGAAGGCTATCAGGTTTATGATCACTGGCAGATAATTACCCTGAACAGCGCACGTCCGAATCATGTTGGCGGACAACTGGCTCCCGATCAGCTGCTTTGGCTACAGCAACGTCTGCGAGCAGAACCTGAACGCCATACACTGATTGCCCTGCATCATCCGCCGGTTGAGGTTGGCAGCCGCTGGATGGATGAGATTATGCTCGCCAGCGCAGACGAATTATTTAAAATACTGGATCAACACCAGCAGGTCAGAGCTGTGATCTGGGGACATATTCATCAGGAGTACAGTTCACTACGCAACAATGTGCAACTGTTGGGCACACCTTCCAG
>DRJJ01000214.1 GCA_011052255.1 Gammaproteobacteria bacterium
ACCGCGTCCAGCTCCTCTTGCAGCATGCTTTTTAGCTTGGCCCGGCAATTGAATACCATGCATTCTTCACTATGGATACAGCTGAGGCGAAGGTAGCGGATCTGGTCATCTTCTACATCCAGTAAGGAAACCAGAGCAATCTCCTGTCTCTCGCGATCCGTGGTGGCCTGTTCCAGTAGCAAAAGTGTGCTGACGCCTTCAATAAAACGCTTTCTGGCAAAATAGGCAATATTATCAAAATCGTAGTTGCCCATACATCCTGGGTTGTGGCAAGACATCCTTAAAACCTCTGTTTCTAAAAAAGTTTAGGCCTATAACCATATCTATAACCATAAAAATATCCCGTTTTAATTCAAAATGCCTTGACATGCGTCACAATACCGTCATATTTAGCAAGGATATAGCCGTAATACGCAACTTTGTATAAAAGCTCGTTGAGCGGCGGCCGAAGGGTCTGATAGCTGTTTTTCGTTGCGGCTCCTACAATACCTGTATGACTAAGTTAGAGATTAACAATGCCCGGAACTCCTGTGCCTGATCTCCATCAGATATAGTATGGCAATAGTAAGCTGATCATTTAACCCTGACCCATTAGCAAGGAACTCCTGAATAGTCATGGACAGTCAAAGCATAAAGAAGCCAGTCTACAAACCAGCTGTAATAGGTTTTGGGCTGATTATCGTAGCCATCCTTGCAGCAATGTCAGGCCCGTTGGGCAATCGTCTCGACTGGTGGGGTTTCGAGGCAGCAGTCAATATCGCAAAGTGGGCCGCTTACGCTGGTCTTTTTGCTTCTATCCTTAGTCTGTCAGGACTGATAGCCGCTAGACCAGGGGGAAAACGCCGGGGGTTTATCTATAGCATAATGGGACTACTCATTATCGCGCCTACCCTCATGTACCTGCAATCGTGGAAAGAGGCTAAACAGACCCTGCCACCTATTCAGGATATTAGTACCGACATTGAAAACCCGCCTTCATTCTGGTATGCACCCAACACTCGGGTATATGGTGGATTTGAGGCAATTAGCTGGCAGGAAGAGGCCTACCCGGATATTCAACCGTTAATCTTGTCTGTTTCGGCTAATAAGGCCTATGACCTTGTCCTTGAACTCATCAGCAAAAGAGGCTGGAGACTTTGGGAGCCTAACCGTGATGATATGCATATAGAAGCGACAGAAACGACATTCTGGTTTGGATATAAAGACGATGTGGTCATTCATATCACCGAAATTAACGGCAAAAAAAGCCGGATAGATATGCGATCAGCCTCTCGTTACGGTACGGGTGGCGATGGAGGAACCAACGCAAACCGGATTCGTTCACTGTTCAGTGATCTTGAAAAACAATCAGAAAAACTGGATAAATAATATGATGAAGCCCAGGATCATCGCCGTATCAATATTATTCATTATAGCTATCAGCATTAATGCACATGCAGCCCTTAAGGCTGGTACCCAGGCTCCTCCTTTTACCTTGAAAAGCCTCGATGGCAAACAGGTCTCATTAAAAAATCTGCGCGCCAAAGGCCCCGTCATGCTGGTTTTCTGGACTACAGAATGTGTCTATTGCTTCATGCACATCGGCGAGCTTAATGAACTGCAGGAAAAGTATCGGGACAAGGGATTCACCATAGCTGCAATCAATTTTGCCGGTGAACATGAGCAGGAGGTACGCGAATACGTATCCGACAACGGTCTGAAATACCTGATGCTGACTGATCGCCTGAAAAATATAGACGTAGCGCAGGCCTACAAGGTCATTGGCACCCCTACCATCGTTTTGATAGCACCGGATGGCAAGATCCTGACATACGGTTATAGCATTCCTGATCTAACCAGATGGATCAAATAAGGTATACGCTACAGTATTCCGATCAGGTCGCCAAACCCCCATATCAAGGTACCCAGCACCAGCATCAATAAACCGGACTTCTCATTCATCCACGTATGTTCAATATCATCATGGATAAATTCATATTTCGATTCCTTCGCCCAGTCGCGCTGAATTTGCGAGGCTCGTCGGTGCTGCAAATGGTTAAGATTATGCATATGCACAAAAATATGGTGTGAAGTAAGAATAATACCGTAAACCACAATCAGTGAGCCTGATCGTGAAAACCAGTTCCAGTCATCCAGATCGATACTTAAAACCACACCCACTGCCAGCGTCACCAGAGCAGCCATATAGGCCTTGATAGTGTATCGAACGGACTTCACTTGAAATCAGAACTCATATATCATCGATATGTCAGCTTTTATCAGGATATTCATCAAATACAGGCAGACCACCTGCACCACACGACCAGTCCGCACGGGAAGCCCAGAATATCCTCGCGCCAGGTGCAATCGGAGACTCGCTGTCCATCGACCCCGCACCCACTAATACACCCTCCAGCTCCCTTACTACCCTGGGCATAGGGCTACCGCATTGCTTGCAAAACAAATTATAGAAACGTTCAGCCTCAGGTACTTTATAGCGCTGCAGCATATCTTCACCTTTTATCCAGGTAAGTGCCGACATGGGCTGTACAAAAAGATTAGAGGCATGCCCGGTACCTGTTAACTTGCGACAACGCTGGCAGTGACAATGATAAAAACGTACAGCATCACCTTTAACCTGATATTCGACCGCTCCACACAAACAACTTCCCTTTACCACTGTATCTGACATCTTAGCTCTCCTTAAACCAGTACCTGGAATAATTCCAGACGCGCGCTACCCACTATACTTAATTACTATATAGACAATAAGTCTGATACAGTAAAAATCACTACACGGAGTTAGCTGACCACAGGAAGATAAATTCCCGTCAGAGTGTAGTATTTAGATAAAAATATCATATACTTATAGTTCAACTACCTGTTTGGCTACAGTAATTTCTGTCAATGAAAGAAAATAATAAAAAGGCTAAGGTTGATTTAGTCAGTAAAGCTGATCATTCCTTACTCACCTGCACAGGTGAGTGGTCTTTACATAGTATTACTGATGCTGCAAAAAAATTAAAAACTGCAATACGCCAGGTCCCGGATCAATCAAGAATAATTCTGGACATATCATCCGTGTCAGAACTGGACAGTGCCGGAACTATCCTGCTTTTGCAATTTATTAACGCAGCTGAGCGCAGCATGAATGAAATTGATATTGTTGGCGCAAACAAAAAACATCAGATAATGTTCAAGATGTATAAGGACCAGATACACGACAAGCCAACTAAAAAACGTATAGACAATATATTAACCCGGTTACTTATCAAAACCGGTAAGACAACTCTGTCTTCACTCAATGAGGTAATTTTGTTTGTCGCTTTTCTGGGTGAAAGCGTTACAGCTTTGCTGTTTTATATTCGCCACCCCTCCTCTATCCGTTTTGGCGCTATCGCAAAAAACATTGAAGAAGCAGGCATCAGGGCCTTGCCTATCGTCGCACTTACATCGTTTTTGATTGGCGTTGTTATTGCTTATCAAAGCGCTGTCCAGCTGGAAAAGTTTGGTGCCAATATCTTTATTGTAGATATGATTGGCATCTCGGTTACCCGCGAGCTAGCTCCCCTTATAACTGCCATCGTCGTAGCAGGACGTAGCGGTTCCTCCTACACAGCACAAATTGGCGTAATGAAATTAACTGAAGAAATCGATGCAATGAAGACTATGGGCTTCAATCCATTCAGATTTCTGGTGTTACCAAGAATGATTGCATTAATGATAGCGATGCCACTTATGATCTTTCTTGCCGATATCATGGGTATTGCAGGTGGGATGCTAATATCCAAACTACAATTAAACCTGTCTTTTTCAGAATTTATACAACGGCTGCAAAACGTCGTAGACACAAAACATTTATGGGTAGGCCTGATCAAAGGCCCTGTCTTTGCCTGGCTAATTGCTACAGTAGGATGTTTCAGAGGATTTCAGGTCTCTTACAATACTGAAAGCATTGGTCGCTACACAACCATCAGTGTTGTTAACGCCATTTTTCTGGTAATTGCCAGTGATGCAATATTTTCAATTATCTTTACGGAGCTGGGTATTTGACAAAAATAGTAGTCAAAATGGAGAATATCGTGACGAGGTTTGGCGAAAATCTTGTACATGACGATGTGAGCCTTTCAGTACGTGAAGGTGAAATATACGGATTACTGGGTGGCAGCGGTTCCGGTAAATCTACCTTGCTCAGAGAAATGATTATGCTACTCAAGCCAGATAGTGGTAGCGTTACTGTACTGGATACAGATGTGCTGAACTTAAGTGCACGGGAGGCTGAAACAATAAGAATCAAGTGGGGCGTATTATTCCAGTCCGGTGCGCTTTATACTTCACTGACTATCGCAGAAAATATTGGTATCGGTCTAAAAGAATACACCGACATACCCGTAGAACTTCGTGATGATATTGTAAGAGCAAAAATCAGCATGGTAGGGTTACCGGAATACGCTGCGGGATTATATCCGTCAGAACTAAGTGGCGGAATGGTCAAGCGTGCGTCGCTGGCCAGGGCTTTGGCAATGGACCCCAGCATCCTGTTTCTGGATGAACCCACATCGGGACTTGACCCGGTAGGTGCCGAGGCATTTGACAAGCTCATTCTGGCCTTAAGAGATAGTTTAGGATTTACTGTGGTTATGGTAACCCATGATCTTGATTCTATCTGGACAATAGTTGATCGATTTTGTGTTTTAGGTGACAGGAAAGTAATTGCAGAAGGAATACTGGATGATGTTATGCAAATAGATCACCCTGTGATTCACAACTTCTTCAAAGGCAACAGAGGCGCTATACGAAGCAAGGCTCAGTATGGAAAGTAGAATAAATTACATCATTACGGGTGCTTTTGTGGTTGTGTTTACCACAGGCCTGATCGTGTTTGCGTTCTGGCTGGGTAAATACAGCGATCAGGGTGAGTATCTATACTACAAGGCGCACATGAAAGAGTCCGTGTCAGGATTAAGTAATGATGCCTCAGTCAAATACAGGGGTGTTAACGTCGGCACAGTTGAGAGCATAAAAATCAACCCACGCAATAGTGAAGAAATAAACCTGATTCTGAAAATAAAAAAAGACACACCGATCAAGCAGGATATGAAAGTGATGCTGAAGTTCTATGGCCTTACCGGACTGGCCTTTATTGAAATAGAAGGAGGAAGTAATAGCTCGCCTCTTATTGAACATAAGAAAGGTGTTATTCCGACTATTGAATATTCGCCATCTATCTACTCGAACTTCACCCAGTCACTAACGAAAATAGCCGGAAAGCTGTCAATTATACTGGATAATCTGGATGTTCTGCTTAACAAGAAAAATGCAGATAATATCAGCCAGACCCTGAGTAACTTCAATGACTTGAGTCAAGACATAAAAAGCTATCAGTCAGAAATTCGCAAACTGGTAGAGAACGGTGTCGTAATGGAAAACAAGATAATTGCAACATCCAAAAAGGTTGCGGATGCCTCTGACAAAATGAAAAATCTGCTCACACGTGTAGACAATAGTCTTCAACAGGGTGACTATAACTTAAAAGAACTGAGTACGCACACCTTTGAGCAGATCGATGAGCTAATGTATAACCTTAACGTTCTGACAAAAGAAATTCAGGAAACAGTATCATCCATTAAACGCAGCCCGAGTGATTTATTATTCAAACGCGCAAACCCGAAAACCGGACCAGGAGAATAACTGCTCATGATGCGCAAGCCCTTTCAGATAATTGTTGCAACCGTGTCTATACTCCTGACTGGCTGTGCCGGACAGACGATGCCGGAAATTACATCATATGCTGTTGCCATGTATGGTATGAATGACACAACTGCCAATACAGAACCAGCCTTTTCAAAAATATTGAAAGTTTCAATCCCCGAAAGCTCATCAGCCATCATGAGCAGAGATATCCTCTACCAGGGGGAAGATTACGCCCTTAATGCCTATGCCTACAGTCGCTGGAGTGATACACCGAACCAGATGCTTGAGAGCCTGTTTATATCCTCGATCAGAAAAAGTAATGTGTTCTCATCTGTATTACCCGTTTCTTCGAGAGGTAGAGGTGACTACATACTGGAAAGCACACTGTATGAATTTCAGCAGCAGATAAAACCCGGCAACAAGTCGGAAGCCAAAATAAAAATCCTGTTTGATCTCATAAACAAGAAAAATGGTGCTGTAGTCGCGTCAAAGGAAATATCAGCCAGTGAACCTGCTGTTTCTGTCGACGTAAAAGGGGGTGTCGGTGCACTAAACAAGGCCTCTATCACACTCGCTGGTAAGCTGAATGAATGGTTGCACTCATTAAATATCCAATAAGGTAATGCTGATTCCCGACAAGCTGAAGAGCGCAGATGTTCTGATTATTGGCGCAAGCGCATCAGGTTTAATGTGTGCGATTGAAGCAGGAAAACGTCAGCGCAAGGTCATTGTTCTTGATCATGCCAGCAAGGCTGGTAAAAAAATTCTTTTATCGGGTGGCGGGCGCTGTAATTTTACCAATCTCGATGTCAGTTCCAGCAACTACGTTTCTCATAACCCTCATTTTTGTAAATCGGCACTTAGTCGCTTTAACCAGTGGGATTTCATCGCCATGGTTAATGACCACCACATTCCGTTCCATGAACGTAAGCATGGCCAATTATTCTGCGACAACAGTGCCAAAGATATTCTCAAGATGTTACTCTCTGAATCCACAAGGAATGATGTCACTATACAACTTGATTGCGAGATTAAGAAAATCAAACAATCAGACGACGGATTATTTTCAGTTGATACCTCGACAGGATGCTATCATGTAAAATCGCTGGTTGTCGCCAGTGGCGGCTTATCGTTCCCCAAAATGGGTGCCAGCCCGTTTGGATATAATATTGCCCAACAATTCGGCCATTCTTTATTGCCAACTCGCGCCGGTCTGGTTCCATTTACACTACAGCCGCATGACAAAGACAGGTTCGCCGATCTGTCCGGTATTGCGGTTGAAGCAGAAGTGAGCACAGAGAAGACACAATTCAGGGAGAATATCCTTATTACCCACAGAGGGCTGAGTGGACCTGTCATATTACAGATCTCATCATACTGGCAACCCGGTGAGGTTATTACCATTAACCTGTTGCCTGATGTAGATGTAACAGACTATATTATATCACGACAAACTGAACAGCCAAAATGTAAATTAAAAACAGTTATGGGTGAGCTGCTGCCTAAACGGCTGTTACTCGCATTATTGGGAAAGAATACCGTCAACACTGCTTTGCAGTCTCTATCGCATGCCCGTTTTTCAGAGATTGCCATACAGTTACAGCAATGGAAAATAAAACCCGGTGGCACCGAAGGATACCGTACAGCTGAAGTAACCCTGGGGGGTATAGACTGCAATGATCTGTCATCAAAAACAATGGAATCCTGTATTGTTCCTGGTCTCTACTTTATCGGGGAAGTTGTTGATGTTACTGGCTGGCTGGGCGGTTACAACTTCCAGTGGGCATGGTCATCGGGGTGGTGTGCAGGACAGGTTGTTTAGTGACTGGTACCGGAAGAACGATGAATTTTGTTATAGACATTGTATTTCCCGGATGGTTTTTTCATAGGCAAGCGTTTAATTTCCTTAAGTGTCCTGGCATCATACACAATCAGCTCACCATCCATGTCCCACACACTCAGTAACGCATATTTACCATACCGGTCAAATTCCACATGTGCTGCATTCTTGCCGGGTGAGGGTCGGAGTGTCTTGACGATCTCAAGTGTCTGTTTGTCTATTATATGTACCGCCTCTTTATTGGGTCCAAAAAACACGTCTGCCCAGGCATAGGGTGAATTCTCGTGACTGCGCATAAAAAATCCAGGCCCAAGGGTTTTTATGCGTTTAATCGTTTTCCAGGTCTTCATGTCAATGATACTGATTTCAGCCTTTTTGAAATTAGGCGTAGCCATTACCGTTCGTCCCTTATACATCCAGGTAATACCGGAACCCAGGTGCGGTAAGCCGGTCAGATCCAGATCAGCCACTTTTCGGCGAATGTCCAGATTAATGACCTGTCCATTCTTTGCATTACGTGCCGCACCCATTAAATGGGTGTAGGACTGATCAAACTGGAAGTCATCCAGATAATCATCCAGCAGTATTCGTCGTATCGGGAAGGCATGCTTGTCCTCCAGACCTTCTTTGTAACGATAATCATGTACCAGTCCTTTATATATTGGTGCATGCTTGTCGTTGTAATAGATTTCCCAGACTTCCGGTATGTCCTTTAATGCTGCAATAAAGCTGTTACGGGGTGGTGCAGAATACACCGCACTGACCCGGGACGATTTACCTTTTTTATCCTTAACCGGTATGACTTTGATGGGCGAGAGGTCCTTCGCATCCAGAATCACCAGTGTATTGGGTAGATAGTTGCCAACCAGGACGCTGCGGCCATCTCCTGACACAGCCAGATTGCGGGAGTTGATACCTGCCCTGATTTCAGCAACGGTTTTCAGATTGTAGATGTCATATTTACTGATCCAGCCATCGCGTGAAGCAAAATAAACATAACGACCATCGGGAGAAAACTTGGGCCCACCATGAAGCGCAAATCGTGTTTTAAAGCGATGTATGGGTTCAAACCTGTCGCCGTCCAGTATCGTTACATGATGATCCCCGAGCTCAACCACAATAAACAGGTTGAGCATATCGGCCTTGAATACCGGTGTGTCACCCAGGCTACCCGCTGGATACTGGATGATATGAGACTTTTTGATTTCAGCCATACCCCAGACCGGCACGGTGTCTGGGGGTGTGTAGATGTAGTCTGTAAGAAGCTGTACCTGAGCAGGTGTTAGTTTGTCGCTATATCCAGGCATTTGTGTGATAGCACGCCCGTTTGCAATAACGTCAACAGCCTTGTTTTTTGGTAGCCGCTTCAGGTTTGATGGTAACAGGGCCGGGCCCATTCCACCCAGACGATCTTCCCCGTGGCAACTTTCGCAATGCTGTTTATAGAGCTTAAGTGCGGGGTCATTCTGCGCGAAACCCGTGTTGAACGTCAGTAACAGAAAACAGCTAAGTGTTGCAACGATGTATTTATTCATACAGTGAATTTTATCAAGCCCGTTTGGACTGTCGTGACCACGGCGTTACCTGCAAACGCTGTTCAGTTGTGTGTACACCAATCTCCTGATCGGTTAAATAACAGGCAGGATCTTCGGCCCAGAAGTCCTGGGTTAGCTGGTAGGCCC
>DRJJ01000215.1 GCA_011052255.1 Gammaproteobacteria bacterium
AGTGTTTCGGGCAGATTGAGATAAGCGTCGAAGAAGCCACGTACTGTTGTTTCTGCCGCCTGACGCCCACCGCGTGCGCCGCCCATGCCATCTGCGATGGCTGCCACCACACCCTTGGTACTACGCTGCCTGATGTCACCATCGTATACAGCTACGTAGTCTTCATTCGAGTCACGTTTGCCAACCTGGGTCGAAAATCCGGATCGTATTTGCAGTGCTTCATCCATAGTCTGATTCTGCCATGTTTGTTAAATTATTTACTACTTATTAGCAAGTTAACTTGTTTGCCCATGTATGAGGCAAGGTTACAAAAACCAGATAAAATTGCACCAACAAAGAGCGTGTTATATTCGAAATCCCTAATATAGTGCATTATTTTTACGTGCGAAAATCACAAGTCATTGTTTAATATCCACAATGAATTATGGCATATAAACTGCAAGGGTATTACCTTATTTAATGCACTAACCTGTATGCAATATAAAAAAAGGAGCGTCGCATGAAGTTGCTAGTCGCCATTATCAGACCCCATAAACTGGATGATGTCCGTGATGCATTGTCCCAGGCTGGTGTAACTGGTGTAACCCTGACTGAAGTCAAGGGCTTTGGACGTCAAAAAGGGCATACCGAACTTTATCGTGGCGCTGAATACCAGGTTGAATTTCTGCCAAAACTAAAACTGGAAATTGCGCTTGATGCGAATCAGGTAGATCAGGCCATTGAAGCGATTCTTTCGGCAAGCAGAACAGGCAAGACAGGCGATGGCAAGATTTTTGTGCTGGATCTTGCGCAGACGATCCGGATTCGCACCGGTGAAACAGGTAAGGATGCCTTGTAAACCAAAAATAATGGGGCTGAAGGGTACCAACTAATGTTAATTTCTGAATGTTTTAAAAATCTGAAAGCGGTATGTTACACACTGTTACTAACCGGATTACCCTCTCTGGCTCTGGCCGAAGAGACGCCTGTACTCGATACAGGTGATACTGCCTGGATGATTGTGGCAACTGTACTGGTATTGTTCATGACCATACCCGGTCTCTCACTATTCTATGCCGGTATGGTGCGCAGCAAGAATGTATTGTCGGTATTTATGCAATGTTTTGCGATCACTGCACTGATGACCTTATTGTGGGTTATCTATGGATACAGTATCGCCTTCGGTGGTGAGGGAGCGTACTGGGGCGGCTTGTCAAAGACCTTTCTCAAGGGAGTTGGTGTTGACAGTTTAATTGGCACCATTCCTGAAACAGTATTCATGACCTTCCAGATGACCTTTGCGATTATTACACCGGCTCTGATAGTCGGTGCCTTTGCTGAACGCATGAAATTCTCGGCAATGCTGTGGTTTGTGGCTCTCTGGCTTACCTTCGTTTATGCACCGATCACTCACTGGGTCTGGGGTGATGGTGGATGGCTGGGCAGCAAGGGCATACTCGATTTCGCTGGCGGTACAGTGGTGCATATCAATGCCGGTGTTGCCGGACTGGTAGCAGCGCTGGTGCTCGGCAAGCGCAAGGGATATCCCGGTACGGCCATGCCACCGCATAACCTGGGCTACACCATCGTCGGTGCCTCTATGTTGTGGGTAGGATGGTTTGGCTTTAATGCCGGCAGTGAGCTGGCGGCAGACGGTACGGCTGGTATGGCCATGGCTGTCACCCAGATAGCCACTGCAACCGCGGCACTGGGGTGGATGTTTAGTGAATGGTTTCTGCATGGAAAACCCAGTGTGCTGGGTATTGCCTCTGGCGCTGTTGCCGGCCTGGTGGCGATAACCCCCGCCTGCGGCAGTGTCGGCCCGATGGGAGCAATCGTCATTGGAGCGGCATCAGGCATTGGCTGTTTCATGGCAGCGACCAGACTGAAAAATGCATTTGGGTACGATGATTCACTGGACTGTTTTGGTGTACACGGTATAGGCGGTATTATTGGTGCCCTGCTCACCGGTGTATTCGCTGCAGAAAGTCTGGGGGGCACCGGTTTTGGTGATGGTATTGACAGCATTGCCGGACAGGTCGGCGTGCAGTTCACCGGTATACTGGCAACCATAATATACACCGGCATCATCAGCCTGATTATTCTCAAGACTATCGATAGCTTCATCGGTTTGCGTGTAGATGACGAACAGGAAACAGAAGGTCTGGATATTGCGCTCCACGATGAGCGTGGTTACAACCTTTAAAAGGGATTTACATTTAAAATTTTATGTCGTTTTCAGATTTTATAAAAAGTGGCCACAAGCCTACGTTATTCAGCGCATTTCTATATTCCGATATGAGCTTCATGGTCTGGGTATTAATGGGACCGCTGGCTCTCTTTATCGGCCAGGATCTCAATCTCAGCATTGATCAGCAATATAACCTGGTCGCAATACCGCTACTGACCGGTGCATTATTGCGCATACCAATGGGACTGCTGGTAGATCACTTCGGGCCAATGCGTGTCGGTTTACTGAGTCAAATACTGATACTCATCGCACTTTTTCTGGCATCACGCGGAGAATTAACCTCGGTTAGTGGTGCGTATTTGTTAGCGGCTGCGTTAGGTGTTGCCGGTACCAGTATGGCCGTAGCATTGCCTTTGACCAGTCGCTGGTACCCGGATGAATATCAGGGGCTGGCACTGGGTGTGGCCGGTGCGGCTAGCAGTGGTACCGTGTTTGCTGCCTTGCTGGCACCCGCTCTGGCCGAGCTCTATGGCTGGCAAAAGGTGCTGGAGTTTGCGTTGTATCCAATGGGTGTAACTTTTCTGGTGTATCTGGCATTCGCCAAGGACAGTCCGCGCAAACCTGAGCCACAAAAATTCTCCCGTTACATGAAAGCAATGCTGGATCCGGATGCATGGTGGTTCATGCTGTTGTACGCTATGGCATTTGGCGGTGTCGTGGCACTGGCCAGTATCCTGGTGTTGTATTTCAATCAACAGTACCACTTGACTGCCGTAACAGCAGGTTATTTCACCGCAGCCACCGTGTTGGCGGGTTCTGCACTGCGCCCTGTGGGCGGCTGGCTGGCTGACCACTGGGGCGGGATTCGCAGCATGCAGATATTGTATAGCGTGGTACTGGTAACGCTGACTCTGGTTGGCCTGACTCCCTCTTCTGCTGTTATCACCATGGCGTTACTCATGATCGCCATGGCATCCCTGGGCATGTCCAGTGGGGCTGTTTTTCAACTGGTGCCATTACGTTTTCGTAAAGAGGTCGGCGCAATAACCGGGCTGGTAGGTGCGGCAGGCGGACTGGGCGGGTTTTTTCTGGCACAGATACTCGGCAAGTCCAAGGTATTGAGTGGAGACTTCCAGGCCGGATTTTTTATTTTCGCAGGTCTGTCTATTTTATGTTTACTGGGCATCAGGCGGGTCAAGAGTCGATGGCGCACAACCTGGGGTTCAGGCGAAATGACATCCGCAAGGGTTTAACGCCAGATACAAAAGGCAGTCTCGTAAAGCACATTTTATGATTAAGGCATCAACAATGAAAATTAATTTTACAAATAACAACAGTCGTCAGATTAAAAGGAGACCCGTCATGAAGCGCAGGTTTGCACGAACAGGTTTTGCCACCGGGTGGTTAGCCCTGGTGTTATTTATCTCAGCGGGACAGGTAACAGCAGTTGCTGCAGAAAAGACTGCAAAGGCTCCGGCTAAAGATACTGCCGCCATGCAAGCCAAAATGCTCAAGCCTTTTAAACATCTGAGCAAGGAAAGCGCTACCTGTGCCTCCTGTCACAAGGAAAAATCACCGAGTCTTTATCAGCAATGGGGCAAGTCCAAGCATTATGGTGCCAACGTCGGTTGTTACGAGTGTCACAAGGCCAACAAGGATGATCCTGATGCCATTAGGCATAAGGAGTTCACTATTTCAGTGATCGTGTCACCCAAGGATTGCGGCGAGTGCCACAATGTTGAAGTAGATGAATTTTCCAAAAGTCATCACTCCAGGGCGGCTGAAATCCTGGGTTCACTGGATAATGTGCTGGCCGAGGTAGTCGAAGGCAACGACCAGTTCCATGGTGGCTCTGCGGTCTCAGCCAATGGCTGCTGGCAGTGTCATGGCTCACCCGTCAAGGTGTTACCCAATGGTGATCTGGATTCGGCGACCTGGCCTAACACCGGCATCGGCCGTATCAATCCGGACGGTTCCAGGGGTGCCTGTACGGCCTGTCATCAGCGTCACGAGTTCTCTGTTGCGCAAGCACGCCGCCCCGAGAGTTGTGGCAAGTGCCATCTGGGACCCGATCATCCCCAGAAAGAAATCTATGACGAATCCAAGCACGGTATTAATTTCTACGCCAACGTGGATAAAATGAACCTGGATTCTTCCAAATGGGTCGTGGGTGAAGATTATACCGCAGCACCGACTTGTGCGACCTGTCATATGTCCTCCACCAAGGATCTTCCGATTACGCATGACGTGGGCGACCGTATCAGCTGGACCTTGCGCCCGCCCATTTCAGAAAAAGTGGATGCCAAGGCCAAGAAACAGGGTAAGGATGTTAAATCCTGGATGGCAAGACGCAAGGATATGAAAAATGTCTGCACCTCTTGTCACGGCGCCAATGTGATAGAAAATTTCTATGAACAGTTTGACGCACTGGTTAATCTATATAACGACAAATTCGCTATACCGGGCAGCAGTCTGATGAAGTTACTGAAAAAGGAAAAACTGATTACCGCTATTCCTTTTGATGACAAAGTGGAATGGACCTGGTTCTACCTCTGGCACCATGAAGGCCGTCGTGCACGTCATGGTGCATCCATGCAGGCACCGGATTACACCCATTGGCATGGTATGTATGAAGTGGCCCATCGCTTCTACATGGAAATGGTGCCAGAAGTTCGCGAACTGATAGAAAAGGCCGAAAAGAAGGGCAACCATGAAGGTGCGAAAAAGGTTGCAGCCTTGCTGGATGAGATATTGAACTCACCGAACCATCGCTGGTTCCTGGGTAAAATGCCTGCAGAAGAGGCAGCCAAACGCAAGAAGCAACAGGCTGACTTCAAGAAGCGCTACTTACAGCATTAATTTATGCGTATGCTTCGTCTTATACCCGTCATGTTACCAGTCGGGCTGCTACTCCTTGCCGGAGTAGCAGCCGCGGCTGATGGTGTGCGCGCACCTGTGTCGGAAAAACCCACTATTGTTACCGATAAAACAGAAAATAATACCTGCCTGGATTGTCATGGCATCAAGGGTTTTGCTGTACCGGAAGGTGAATTTGGTGAAGGCCCGAAACGCAATCTGTTTGTACTAAAAGAAGCACTGCATGACAGTGTTCACACTGAACAGTCCTGTGTCGATTGTCATAACACCATAGAACAAATACCACACAAGACACTGAAACAGGGTGAACAACGTATTGTTCAATGCGTGCAATGCCATGAAAAACAGTCATTGGCTCGCAAACAGGCAGACCGCGTGTCACCCGAAGTGGATATTTCCAGGACCATGGTTGGTTTGCCACCAGAACTTAAGATTCTGGAACAAAGTACGATGGAAAAAGAGGCCGGTCATTATCTGGCATCGATCCATGCGCAACCTCGCGAAGATGGTTCAGGCCGGATTAACGCAACTTGTGCAGATTGTCATGGTACGCATGATATCGTGCAAATGAAAACCGCTGACAGCGAGAGTTTTCGACTGAATACACCACAAATATGTGGGCGTTGTCATGAAAAAGAACTCAAGGACTATACACAGTCAGTTCATGGTGCTGCAGTCAAACGCCATGGCAAGCTGGAGGCGGCCGTTTGCAGTGATTGTCATAGTGCCCATCAGATTGCATCACCGGAACAGGACCAGGTAAAACTGGCGATTACCGAGAACTGTGGCAGCTGTCACGAGGAAGAGGTGAAATCCTATCGCTCGACCTACCATGGCCAGGTTGCCCAACTGGGTTATGCTCATACAGCCAAATGTGCTGATTGCCATGCAGCGCATAACACCCGGAAAAAAGACAATCCCGATGCCCAGGTATATCCCGATAATCTGGTGAAGACCTGTAAGGAATGTCATAAACAGGCCACCGCCAGTTTCGTCAAATTTCAGCCTCATGGTAATACCCATGATTTTAAACGCTTCCCTGCTATGTGGATAACATCAAAATTTATGATTACCCTGCTGGCAGTGGTATTCCTGTTCTTCTGGGGGCATTCGTTGCTCTGGTTCAAGCGAGAAAGCAAGGAGCCAAAACACACCATAATGACTGTTGCCGGTGAAAAATATGTAATGCGTTTCCCCTGGCAAATGCGACTGGCCCACCTGCTGCTGGCCATTGCAGTGATGGTGCTGGCCTTGACCGGAACAACCGTATTGTATGCAGACAGCTACTGGGCACCAACCGTGATGAAACTGTTAGGCGGTCCCAAAGTCGCTGCCATCATCCATCGTATGGCTGCGACCCTGTTTGGCATCTTGTTCTTTGGTCATATACTGGGTGTGTTACACAATGTCTACA
>DRJJ01000216.1 GCA_011052255.1 Gammaproteobacteria bacterium
CAGGTCGATACGATAGGGCAGATCACTGCCCATTGGGTACAGATCAATCAGTGACCCGCGTATCGCAAATTCCCCATGTTCCATGACCTGGGATACACAGGTATAACCGGCCTGTTCCAGGCGTGTACGGAATGCCTCGAGGTCTATACGCTCGCCTGTGTCCAGAATCAGGCTGTGTGCGGTCAGATAGGAAGCAGGTGCCAGCCGCTGCATCAGTGTGCTGACCGGGACGATTAAAATACCGCGTCTGGTTTCAGGTAGACGATACAGCGTTTCTATACGGCGTGAGATAATATCAGGGTGAGGTGAATACAGATCATAGGGTAAGGTTTCCCAGTCCGGGAACAGTAATACCGGCATCTCCTTGTCGGTGTTAAAAAAACGGATCGATTTCTGCAGTCGGTTGGCAAACAGCATATCGTCAGTAATTACCAGCACCAGTCCATTATGCTGCCTGGCCGCCGAGCTGATAGCCAGCCCCAGGCCATTGCCAACCAGACGTCCCCAGTGTTGTTCCGAGCCTGCTTCAGGCAGGGGAGGATGCAGTGGGCTGGCCAGAGTCGTACTGGTTTGGCTTGCTGGCTGGGTGTCGGTCATGGGTAGATCATTGGGCATTGCGTAAAAGGATGCTATTGTCCCATAAACGACATACCCGGGCTATGTTGACATCTTCGTGATCAGCATAAATGAGGTGTCGGGTCGTTACTCCTGGGTGACGCGAATACGGATATTGCCGAATTGCTGGCCACGGGTACGAGTGCTGTATGTGGTTCCAGAACCGTCAGATGTACCTGTTTGCGACACGCCTCCTATCAGTATCCACTCTCCGGTCCGCCCGCGGACCACGGTTTCTGCAACCTGACGGTTAAACACCTTGTAACGCTGCTTGCTCTGGCCACCACGTACGGTCGACACATACAAGGTAACCTGATTTCCCCGTAGCTGTGGCAGGACATGAATGCCGGTTACCACATCGCGATACTGGATCTGGCTGTCCCGGTTAGACGAATGGCCATTTTGATAGTTCAGAGAACGCCCCACCGGTACGGATACACCAGATGAGATAAAAGCGGACTGACCATCCAGTGTCAGTATGTTCTGCACCTGGGCACCGTCGTCTCGATTACGAGTACCATACGACTTTACAGTGACATGAGAGTCCCGATTACTGATTTTGCCACTGGCTGAAGTACTCTGATTGCTGGAATATTTCCCACCGGTAAAATCGACTGTAATGCGTAAGCGCTTGACGGTCCGGTCGAGTTGCTCAAGCATGACTTTCAGGTTTTGCAAATCACTTTGACTTCCTCTGGCAATCAACTGAAATCCACGTCCGGACAGGCTGAGTCCCGGCAAATGAGGTTTTATTAACGGGATCAGTTCTTGAGCGCTACGATTATTCAAATCAATCACAGCAGTATTGATGCCACCTGCCTGAGCGCTTGTGGGCAGAATATATAGAAAACAAACCAGTACCAGGTGAAAAATTCGATACCGAGGCATTGAATAAACAGAAGTAACGGGAGCATTCATAATGTGTCTCTTTCCGGGATAAAAAATATTAAGGAACCTCTGATCAATTCTTAAATATGCAGACGTCGTAGCTCAGGGTCGGGCGCGCTCATTTCCCACATGTCATTAAATTGTCTCTGCCAGTCACGTGTGAGTCGCCGATCATTAAAACCGGCTTCACCATGATAAGTGTCGGCATGGTTTTTATGAATATAGCCCGTCTGGTCGATCAACATCAGTTCCATGATCTGCTGGCAGTCCTCTACTGACGGGTTATGAATCTGTATGGCTGTGGTAAGTCGTCGTGACAGCTCTATCAGGCGATGTCCCTTTTTGAGTATTACAGAACTGTCACGCACCAGGATTTGTACCCTGGCCTTTGGGCTGCGTATTGCCAGGGTGCTGACTGCTTCGATAAATTCAGACTGGTCATACAGGCTGTTATCAAGTGATGCGCTAAATAACTGAATACTTTGTTGTGCCTGTAATGCCAGGTCACGCACCAGGTCACGATTCTGTTCTCGCGTAGTGAACTCTATTAGTTCATCTTGAGAGTTTGTTTGATTGTTGTCCGTTGATTCCATTTGCTTCATCCGGTTTGTTACTGATTGTGCTTACCTGACCAGTACATATGCCGATGTGGTATACCTGCATCAGTGAACACCTCGCCCTGTACCTCGAAGCCATGTCGCAGGTAAAAGTCAACAGCATGTGTCTGGGCATCCAGCCAGGGTTCTTGCCCTGTCTGCTCCAGCGAATGACGGACCAGTAACTCAAGTATAGTGCTGCCGACACCTTTATGCCTCCACCGGGATAATACTGCCATGCGACCAATATGACCATCGGACAGTAATCGTCCGGTTGCGATAGCATGGTTTTCGTGGTCATAAGCAACTGTATGAACACAGTTTTCATCCAGACCATCCCACTCCAGGTCAGGCGGGACATTCTGTTCCTGGATAAAAACGATTTCCCGGAGCTGGCGACAACTGGCTTCCAGATGCTGCCAGCCACCCAGTTTGATCGTATAGGTGTTATTTTTCATAGGTTGAAATAGTAGTAACCACGCAGATAGAGTTCAAACATTAAGGCGAGTGAAGCGGGTGATACGTTTTTATCGCAGGCCATGGCATCCTGCTCACATATATCCGGTAAAAGGCAGGCGAGGTCGTCGGATACATCAAGGTGCTCGCCATGTACGAACAAATGCCAGCTATCATTGATATTGGCATACAGAAAGCGACAGGCGGTATTGCGCACAAGTTGCTTATGTTGTTGCCAGGCATTGATAAAGCTGTCGATACTGTTCAACTCACCCGGATCCTGGGTAGCCAGTATTTCCTTGGGTGTGGTTAAGCCACAGCCCAGCCAGATCTCGAGAGACTGGCTATCGACATGTAAGGCGCTCGTCAGGCGCTTACGTAAATCTGCCATGTCCTGATCAGGTATACGCGAGGGGTTGATGATGGCTGAGCGTCCAGCATCGGTATATCGCTCGCTACAGTCCTGTTGATCCAGCAACCAGTCCGTATAACCACCGAGTAGCTCATAATCAGTAGGTGCCCTGAAACCAACCGAGCAGGTCATACAGGGTTCCAGTGCAACGCCGTAATGAGCAATGCCCGGTGGCAGGTATAACACGTCACCCGGTTCGAGCACCCATTCTTGCTCCGCCTCAAATCTGGCCAGTATCTGCAAATCACAATCGGGTACCCGTTCCGGGTCAAATCCCCGGGCAATTTGCCAGCGGCGACGTCCCATGGTCTGGATCAGAAATACATCATAGGCATCCGTGTGGGGGCCGACGTTGCCGTTGGTTGTGGCATACGAGATCATCAGGTCATCAATACGCCAGTTTGGAATAA
>DRJJ01000217.1 GCA_011052255.1 Gammaproteobacteria bacterium
ACAATGTGCACATTCTTTGATGGCATGCCTGTACACGCAAATCTCGATATTTAATACTTTAAATTACTGGGGAACATCATAATTATGAAAAAAATTCTGGTACTAATCGCAACAGGCTTGTTACTTACTGGCTGCGCTACCATTTCTGAACAATATAATCAGATGGAACAAATGAGAACCTATACCTTTGACAAGTCACCAGAGGCGCTTTATGCGAGTGCAGAAAAGTCATTCGAAAATGACAAACTGCCGCTGACCTCTACCGGCGTTAACACGGGTGTATCGACATGGAGAACCGCCTATATAAGCCAGGGCTCGCTTACCCATACAGCAAAGGTTCGTTACTCTGTCTCGACCAGTTCGGCAGGTGGCGGCAAGTCCATAGTCCGTGTTCAGAAAGAAACCGTACCGGTCAAACTGGCCAACGGACATATTGGGGGAACTCTGGGAACCGAGATGCTCACGCCTACGACGATCAGGCATATCCCGTCCGAATACAGAATCCTTGAATTTATAGACCCTGCTGCTGCAGCCAGTTTGGGAACCAGCGTAGCTAAAAAATAGACCTGTGTTATCGCCCCGGGCTTGACCCCGGGGCGATAACGGTACGGCTTTTATTCTACAGACAAGCCGACAACTATTCTCTTGCACTAATTAGAATAACGCTATCTCTGAGCCGGTTCATAACCAGTTCGACATACAAATCCATAACTATATTATGGCTGTATCGTATTGTTTTGCGCCGGAACTAGCAGCGAGTCTTACAGTCTAATCATTACCCAACCATATAATCATGCCCGGGCAACGTTATACCTGTATTCCTTAATGATGGAGGATATATCATGAACCGCATATTCTATTCGTTATTGTTACCCCTGTTCATGCTGACAAACCCATCTGCTTCAGCTGCAGGCCTGAGCGACGAATCAAGCACCAACAGTCAAATCGGGTCGGACACAAATGGTTCGCTTATTGTGGCCAGCACCTATTCCGGCAGACGAGCTGACTCCTTGGCTCAACAGCGTTTGCGTCAGAATAACCGCGCTCAAAACACGCGTGCTGAGTTCTCGGCATTTGAGACAGAACAGAAAGCCACCACGACACAGGGCCGGCAACACCACCGCTATGGCGGACGTGCCCATGATCGTCCCCGTACGCAACATTGATGTTTTACAGACCGTGAGAAATGACGGCAGAAAGCTGAGTGGCCTGCTTCTTATCCCAGGCCTCGGTAACTGCGCCCTGCGTTACCCTACCGACCACATCCATGTAACCGTCTCCCTGAGGGAGAGAGGTTAGCCGAATGCATACCTGGCCCGGATTGAGCGTGGGAACCAGGATGCTCTACAACATTTACTTCAGGAAAGCACCTGTGAAATACAGGTATGTACCTGATCCGGATCCACCGGCTTGGTTAAAAAATCGACTGCGCCCAGAGCCAGGCCTTTCTCCTTGTCTTCTGCCGTATCGGCGCCGGTAACAAACACAACCGGTATTGCACGGGTTGCGCCACTGGCCTTTAACTGACGACACACTTCAAATCCATCCATTTCCGGCATTAGTATATCCAAAAGGATGATATCGGGAGGGTTGTCCGATGAGGCAATCTTCAGCGCCTTTTCGCCGCTGGTGGCGGCCTTGACCTTGTACTGCTGCTTAAGGATCGCACTCAGTACCTGAATGTTGGCTGGCGCATCATCCACTACCAGCACCACCTTTTTTGGATTGTCCTCAGCCATGATCGTTTACCTTGTTACTTTCTCAGGTTCTGTACTTTTCCAGATTATGAACAAGACTGTCCAGAACCTCTTTTGACTGTTCAAAATCATATTCGCCAAGCAGTTTTTCCAGTCGTGATAGTTCGGGAATCGCGTTTACCCCTGCTACCTGACTTTTAATCGTATCGAGCATATCAACTGCATCGGAATCATCTTCCTCAATCAGTTGCTTTAGCTCCTGTAATAATGGTTTAAGGGATTTTATATCGACTCCATCATGGCTGCTCTCGACTACTTCTCCATTCGGTCGATCCAGTACTGACAACGTAGCCATAAGGACGGACATTGTCGCCCTGACTGTCGCCAGCAAGTCTTCGCTGGCTAAACCCTGTTTAATCGCTGCCTCCAGCCTGCCTGCCTGTTCCTGAATGGTTTCCGCACCGATATTGGCAGCCACACCCTTGAGCGTATGCGCATGACGTTCAGCAGATTTGTGATCACCCTCATTCAACGCCAGCTGGATTCGTTCTGCGGCGTTAGATTGACTGTCTCGAAACTTGATCAGAATATTGCGATACAATCGGGCATTTCCTGCCACACGTGCAAGGCCGGCACAGGTATCGATCCCCGTTAACTCAGGTAGTGCCGGGACAGTTTCAACAGCCGCTGTTTGCTGCACATCATAATGACGGCGCGACTCGGCAACGGGCCTGGTGAACAATTCAGGTACTGTGACCCATTTCTTCAGCACCGCGAACATATCTGCAACGTCTATTGGCTTGGCGATATGGTCGTTCATGCCGGATTCTATAGCCTTTTCCCTGTCACTGGCCATCGCATTAGCCGTCATCGCTATGATGGGCAACTCGCTATACTGGCTGTACTTGCGAATTTCACGTGTAGCTTCGTAACCATCCATAACCGGCATCTGGATATCCATCAACACGCCGTCATAGTCATTTTGTTTTACAGCTGCAACGGCCTGTTCGCCATTTTCGGCAATACTCACCTGTATACCACTCTGCTCCAGCAGCTCCCTGGCGACCTGCTGGTTAATTTCATTATCTTCTACCAGCAACAACCGGGCACCGGCCAGACCTGTCTCACTCACCGAATCCGTATCCACTCCTGCGCCGTTCCAATCTTGATCCAGATAAAATGCTTCAACAATGCTATCCAGCAGTGTTGAATCACTCACCGGCTTGACCAGGCAACCCTCAAGCCCTTCTTTTTGTGACTCACGCAGCAGTTCTTCTCGCCCATACGATGAAACGATGATCACCGCAGGAATATTAACCAGTCCCGGATGTTGTTTTATCCTGCGACTTGCTTCAATCCCGTCCATACCACCTGGCATGTGCCAGTCCATCAGCACCAGTCGATAGGGGTCTTCTGTTGATGCCCGCTCCAGCTCAAAAATAGCCTCTTCGCCAGACGAGACCATACTATACTCAAACTGAAATGCCTCCAGGTATCTTGCCAGTATTTCGCGTGATGCCGGATTATCATCAACAATCAGTATTTTCATTTGATTGAGTGAATCAGGCATCACCCGTGACTTTCTTTCTTTTGCCTTACCCAATCCAAATTCTGCAACAAACCAGAACTGACTGCCCTTGCCGGCTTCACTATCGACACCAATCTCACCACCCATCATTTCGACCAGGCGCTTGCTGATTGTTAGCCCGAGTCCGGTACCACCATATTGACGTGAGGTGGACGTGTCGGCCTGTGAAAATGCCTTGAACAGCTTGTTCTTTTGTACTGCCGTCATGCCTATACCGGTATCGGATACGACAAAACGTAAACTGACCTTGTTGTCTGACCGGCTTGCCTCCTCGATGCTTAATTTGATTTCACCCTGTTTGGTAAACTTCACAGCGTTGTTGACCAGGTTTAGCAAAATCTGGCCCAACCGCAGCGGATCACCTGTCAGGTTAAACGGCAGGCTTAAAGGGAAATCAATCAGGAATTCGAGGCCACTTTCACCGGCCTTGACACCGGCAACCTCTGAAAGGTTATCCAGCACATCACGTAAGTCAAAGTCGATATTTTCCATATCCAGCTTGTCAGCTTCGATCTTGGAAAAATCAAGAATATCATTAATAATGCCGAGTAGATTCTGGGCTGCACGATAACTCTTCTGCATGTAATCGCGTTGCCGGTTGTTCAAGTCTGTCTTCAAAGCCAGGTGTGTCAGACCAATGATCGCATTCATTGGTGTACGTATCTCATGACTCATGTTGGCCAGAAAGTCACTCTTTGCGTGTGTGGCTGCCAGTGCCCGTTCGCGTGCATCCACCAGATCCATCTGTATGCGCTTACGTTCACTGATCTCTCTGCCCAATCGCCGATTCGCAATCAACACAAAGGTCACGATCAGTAACACACCAATAACAAACGGCGCCACCCAGATCAGCACACTGCGCCAGTCCAGCCCGTGTGGTATCCACTGCTCCTGAATATTATTCAGTGACTCTTGCGGTATGGCAGCAAGCCCGGTATTGATCAGTTGCAGAAGTTGGTCGTTCCCTTTCTGCACCGCTGCATAAAGTTTGTTGCTGTACAGCACATCGCCATGCTGGACAGAGCCAACCAGTCCCAGGCGGTTGAGTACCGCCGTCATCTGCGGCACCTCTGTTACCACGGCTGTTACCTGTTCTCTTAACAACGCAGTAAGCAGCTCATCAATATCTTCAAACTCTGTTATCTGTATATCAGGGTGATTCAGTTTTATCTCGGTGGCCTGATAGGAACCCTTGATCAACCCGACACGCTGGCCGTTAAGCTCGCGCATGTCTGATAACGCTGTTTTACTGGATTTGAAATACAGCGCGCTTTCTATCTCGTAAAAGCTGTCAGAAAAATCCAGCCAGGTCTCACGCTGCTGATCCCTGAACAATCCGGACTGAATATCGGCTTCACCTGACCTGATCGCCACCAGACTATCAGTCCAGCTACTGGCACGAAAACGCACCGGCTTACCCACTCTGTCAGCCCACTCCCGCCACAGGTCTACCAGGTAACCTACTGGTTTGCCATCAACACTGATGGTCGAAAATGGCGCGTAGTTATTCGAAATTGCGACAATGATCGCGTCAGATGCCTCGCCCGGTGTACCCGATACCCAGCGCCGGGTTATTTTCTTCTTCTCATCAGCCGATATCAGATTCATGCCCCGATTAATCAGCTCAAGCATCTCTGCATTACCTTCAGCCGATGCCACGTGCCAGTTATTCTGATACAACGGTGCTGAGCGCTCATATTTGAATTTGGCCAGCAAGCCAGCTTGTGCCAGATAAAAAAGCCCGGTAGCCGTATCGGCCGCAAACACCTTCAGTTCACCGGATTTTAGCTGTGCCATAATTTCTTCGTAACCAGGCAAGCCAACTATCGCGTCGGGTTGTACTCTTTTTTTCAGATAGCCTTCGACAAAATCCCCGGCCAGCACACCTATCCGGTATGCCGATAATTTTCTGATGTCTTCAGGTATCTCTACCGATTTATGATAGAACACGTGGGTATCTGTTTTAGTCAGCGCAACGCCGTAATCGAGAAACTTGTCCCTGGCCTTGTTAAAAAATAACCCGGCATGCGCATCAGCCTTGCCATCACGCGTCATTGTCAACGTCTTGTTCCAGGGTGCCTCAATAAACTTTACGGCTATCCCGGTTTTTTCGGACCAAAGCTTCCAGTGATCAATAATAATTCCATTTGGTTTACCCTGATCGTCTGTGTACTGAAAGGGGACGCTGTCCACACTGTATACAACAGTGATTTCCTGCGGTGCGGCAGCAGCAAGGCTGGTGGCAAACCAGCCTACCAGCAAAAATACTGTTACGCGTATTGTTCGATTTATCAAATCGTTTATTGCCATTATCTAGTTGTTACAGAGTCGCTCACTCATGCAGACGTCTTACACTGACTACACTGAAATCATCGGCCATCGGGTGTGCAAAAATTTTCTCGAATTTGTCAATCAGGTTGTCAAACAGCTGCTCGGGGGGATCAATAATCAGGTGTTCCTGTATCAGTTCGTACAGTGGCTCGTCTCCCAGCCGGTCACCTTTTTTGGTCTTGCCTTCATTGACCGCATCGCTATACAGCAGCAGCATAGATCCTGTCGGGAAGTCTACTACGAGATTTTTATATTCAGAATCATCAAACATACCAACAGGCAGACCTTCACCATTACCGATATGCATCGCTCCACGGTCTGGCTGTAATATTAATGGACTGGGGGTGCCTGCAGAGGCATAAGTCAGGGTGTCTTTTGCACAATCGATCAGACCGAAAAACATGGTGGCGTACTGGCCCATGGGCAGCAGCTCATTCAGCTGGCTGTTGATCACCTTCAGGAATTCAGCCGGGTTTTCGTCGGGTGCAACACCACTGTTTAGTACCGTATGCAGACGGAAGGTATTAATGGCTGCATTAATGCCATGTCCGGAAAAGTCGACGATCAATACTACAAAACGATCTTCGTCCAGATCCTTGATGCCCCAGAAGTCACCACCCAGTTCTGAACAGGGTACAATTTTTGATTGTATCGACAACCTATGGCTGGCTGCAATTTCTTCAACCACACCGGGATCGGGTAGCAACACAACCTGGCTGGCACTGGCGCTGGCCAGTTCGGCAGCGACACGCTCGCGATACTCTTCCAGTTCATCAGATAACTGTCTTAGCTTGTTACGTTGCCCGATCAGTGCCAGGTGGTTACGTACTCTGGCCATTACAATAAGAGGACTAAAGGGTTTGGTTATAAAATCGATCGCACCCGCAGCAAAGCCATCTGCCTCATCCTGCTCTGCATCCCTGGCTGTAACAAAAATAACCGGAATATTCTGGGTCGCCGGGTCCTGTTTGAGGCGTTTACACACCTCGTAGCCATCCATTTCCGGCATCATGATATCCAGCAACACCAGGTCAGGCTGTTTTGCGATAGCCAGTTTCAGGGCCGTTTCGCCCTTGGTCGCAAAGATCACGTTCACCTCTTCTGACAAAACC
>DRJJ01000218.1 GCA_011052255.1 Gammaproteobacteria bacterium
AGTCTCCAGCTAGATTTACTGCTGTCCTCGCAGCCCAAAGCCCAATGTGAACACGCCAGTGCCAATTATAATCCTCACCTACTGCTTCAATACCGCGATTATAGGCTTTCCTGAATGCTGGATCAGTCATGAAATCGTTATTGTGAATACTAGTGAGCCCATCCTGGTCGTAACTGCTTTGATTCATTTAAAACCCCATTAATACTTTTCAGCTTTGTGTTGTTGATAAGTTAATTTTTTTCATTGGTATGCCAACCACCCCATAACATACGCTTGTCGAGTGTACCTTGAATGCCAAAGCATCATGTGACCAGAAATGTTGAATATGTTCTTCGGCCGAGCCCTCAGCAATTGCTGCAGTGATCGTATAATCCCCAACGGGCATAACGGGCATATCGAATTCGAAGCAAGCGTTAAAATATGATTTAGCAGCAATATTTACGGGATACTGAATACCTGTAAGGTATGTATTGTCACCGAAGACAACTTGACCAAGTCGATCCTTTACCTGAAAGCCAACAATAGGGCTCAATAGTGTATCCTGTGCAATACAGTGAATTACAAGTTTTACTCGCTCTCCACCAACTGTCCATGCAAGTACATTATCATGATAATCCAACAGTTCGACATTCGTTATATTGGCACCACCTTTGCCAAAGCTTGGTGTATCGAGTGTAAACTGAAATAACTCAATGTCATTGCGCAATGATGTTTGATTGATAAAGTCTAACCTCATATCTCGCGATGGCTGTTCATTGTGATTATCGAGTATAGCGTTATGTTTGTTATCAGCTAAACTCTCACCTTGCTGACTTTCATACAATCTTTCGAGGTAACGTTCCGTTATTTCTTTAGGTTTACCTTCCGCAGTTATAGTCCCTTCTTGTAACCAAATAGCACTCTCACAGAGATTGAGGATGGCGCCTGTATCATGGCTTACAAATAAAACGGTACCCTTTTTCATAAACTCGCGTAGAAAACGCATGCATTTTTGAACGAAAAAAGCATCACCTACACTCAGTGCCTCGTCAATTACCAGAATATCAGCATTTACATGTGCTATGACAGAAAAGGCCAATCTCACTACCATTCCGCTGGAGTATGTTTTAGTTGGCTGCTCAACAAAGTCGCCTATGTCCGCAAAGGCTACGATCTTATCGTATCTTTCATCAATTTCCTCTATTTTTAGCCCTAAGATTGCGGCATACATGTAAATATTTTCACTGCCAGTGAATTCAGGATTAAATCCTGAACCTAATTCTAAAAGTGCTGCGACTCGACCATTGATTTCTACGTTGCCAAAAGAAGGATGTAAAGTCCCACAAATAATCTGAAGTAGTGTTGATTTACCACTACCATTCTTGCCAATTATACCGACGGTTTCACCTTTTTTAACTTCGAAAGTTACGTCCTTTAGCGCCCAGAATTCACGAAAGTAGTGCTTTGGTGGCTGTAAACTAAAGCGTTGAAATCTGGGTAAAATAAACTGCTTCAGGCGGTCGCGAGGTGAGTCGTAAATCTGGTAGCATTTGCTGAGATGGGTAACACTAATAGCAATATCGCTTGCCTCGTTGGCCACGCCTCTCTCAATTTGAGTGAATGGCATATTCATATCAGACGACATCAGCAAATCCTTTGCGTGTTTTCTGGAACCACCAGTATCCAACCCAGGCCACAACCAGGCTTATGGCGGTATAGACTGCCAGTCCTCTCCAGTCAGGGAGTTTTCCGAAGATAAGTACTTGCCTTGATTGCTCAATAATAAATGTCAGGGGGTTTATTAATAGATAGTTTTGATATTTTTCGGGTAGTGCAGACATTGGGTAGAACACGGGAGCCAGGAAAAGCATTACGGTAGTGATAATGCCTATTGTCTGACCCACATCTCGAAGATAAACCCCAAGAGAAGCTAATAACCAGGCGAAACCCACTGTTATCAAAATAAAAGGCAGAAAAATTATTGGTATAAGCAAAACAACCCAATGAACAAAACCATTCATTAGGGCGAAAGCCCCAAGTAGCACGCCTATACTGATCAGGGCATGAAATAATGCGGCACCCATAGAAACAACAGGCAGAATCTCAAGTGGAAAGATGACTTTCTTTACGTAGTTGACATTACCCAGGATGAGGCCCGGTGCGCGATTGATTACTTCCGCAAAGAGTGCATGAATAATCAAACCGACAAACAGTATCACTGCAAATTCTGTTTTATTGGCCTCTCCAACGGTGCCCCAGCGCGCCTTGAATACCACTGAAAATACAAAGGTATAAACGGTGAGCATGAGTACGGGATTGAAAAACGACCAGCCTAGTCCCAAAAGTGAGCCTTTGTACCGTCCTACCACATCGCGCTTGATCATCTGAAAGATGAGTTCACGATTTTGCCAGATGCTACGAGTGAGTGCGAATGGTGAAGTGGGGTGTGCGGTATGGGGGTTCATGCAAGCACCTCGGCAACTCTGAACGCTATAGCGTGGACATCCAGCACATCGTCTCCCCTGAAATCGCTCACGGCCATGAGCGCAGACACTAAAGGTCTTTAAATACATTAAGTTATATTATAGTGGCAATTATACACATTCGGTACGCAAGGTGGCAACAGGCAAGCAAAGAACTTATCTGCTGTGTGACGCCCTGTCTTTCTAATGGTCGGCCTGGCAGCCAGTACCCCGTGCCGTCAAGTTTTATTCGTTCACAATATGAGCTTGTAGATAGTCTGCTTCATTCTGTCGCTCATATGTCATGATTTTAACAGGGTGGGGCTAATACAAAAGCACACTCCAGGATGCAGGTCTATCTTGGCAGTCAGCTATTCATCGCTGTTGCTAACGTATCCCCATATGCTATTATGAATGGTTAGCTTAGCGATATTGATTGTAAAATAATATTATTTAACAATTGGTTACAATCTAGAATGACAATTGGCAATTAGGGTGGGGTAGAAGGCATTCATGAAAAGTCCATTGGTCACGGTAATTATTGTTAATTCAAATGCGGGTGAACTGCTGGTACAGTCTGTTCACGGCGTATTATCATCAGATAGTCCTGTCGAAATAATCGTTGTCGATAATGGTTCTGTGGATGGGAGTATCGAGAGGCTGCGCTCTGTATATGGCCTTTCTGAACGTGTAACTATCGTTGAACTGAGGGAAAATACAGGATTTACACACGCGAACAATCTGGCCATTGGTATGACTAAGGGTGAGTATATTCTGGCATTGAACCCCGATAATATAATCCAGCCTGATACAATTTCGGGTATGTTAAAAGTCCTCGCGGCTGATCCAGATGCCGGGATGGCGGGTTGCCTTATTAAAAACCCGGACGGGTCTGAACAGGCTGGTTGTCGCAGAGCTGTGCCGACACCGTGGCGTACGGTTGTGCGTATACTACATCTTGATAAAATATTCCCATCTCACCCCCGGTTTCGAAATTTTGTCCTGAGCCAGACACCCTTACCTGATAATCCCGTTTATGTCGAGGCGATATCGGGTGCATTTATGCTGATTAAAAAAGAGGCTTTGTCTGAAGTAGGTTTAATGGATGAAGCGTATTTTATTCACTGTGATGATCTTGACTGGTGTATGCGATTCAGACAATTGGGCTGGAAGATATTATTTGTGCCAAATATAGTAGCGGTTCATCACAAGGGGGCTTGCAGCTATAAAAAACCTGTATTCGTTTTATGGCATAAACATAGAGGAATGGTATATTTTTATAAAAAATTCTTTAAACATCAGTACCCTGCACCATTGATGTGGTTTGTTATTGGTACGGTGTGGGCAAGATTTATTGGCCTTGTGTGTATCGAGGGAATTAAGTTGCTCAAGAATAGAGGTGTAAGTGGTCGTGAATATGAGCCTGGTAAGTTGGCCAGTAAAATTAAGTCTATTCCTCTTCCTTCTGAAACTAAAATTCTGCAAACAAGTAAACTACCCACTTCTCATGATGATGAAATAAAATCTATTCCAGTGCCCCTGGACAAAGTACAGGATAATAATATACAGGCAGGGCCTTTGTAGTAATATAAATGTGGATATTGCACACCCTTATTTATGACTTTTGGTAGCAGCACACTTGAATAACCTGTTGGGATAGCCTGTTGGTATTCTGGAGGTTTGGTTAAGATGCTATCGCTAGCATTGGTATTGAGTACTTATTCATTATAATCGAATGCCTTGAAGCCATGTTGTTTAACAAGGGCGTCTCTTTTGGCTAATTGTAAATCTGCTTCTATCATTTCCTCTACCAGTTCTTCAAAGGTAATTTTTGGCACCCACCCCAGTTTTTCTTTTGCTTTTGAAGGGTCGCCAAGCAGGGTTTCTACTTCGGTAGGGCGAAAGTATCTTGGGTCTACTGCAACAATACATTCACCGGTTTTAGTGTCGAAGCCTTTTTCATCTATGCCGGCGCCTTCCCAGCGTATAGTTTTGCCCAGGTACTTATAAGAAATATTAACAAAGTCGCGTACAGAATATTGTATGCCTGTTGCAATACAATAATCTTCAGGCTCTTCCTGCTGCAGCATTAGCCATTGCATTTCTACATAGTCTTTGGCGTGGCCCCAGTCACGCTTTGCATCCATGTTGCCAAGATACAGGCAGTCCTGCAGCCCCTGGCTAATTCTTGATAGTGCGCGTGTGATTTTACGTGTTACAAATGTTTCACCACGGACGGGGGACTCATGGTTAAACAGAATCCCGTTGCAGGCGTATATTCCATATGCTTCACGGTAATTTACGGTAATCCAGTAGGCATATAATTTGGCTATTGCATAAGGTGACCTGGGGTAGAAAGGAGTTGTTTCTTTTTGAGGTGTTTCTTGCACTTCTCCATACAATTCAGATGTAGATGCCTGGTAAAAGCGGGTTTTCTTCTCCAGACCAGATATTCTTATGGCTTCGAGTATCCTTAATGCGCCCAGACCAACACTGTCTGCAGTATATTCTGGGCTTTCAAAAGATACGGCCACATGACTCTGTGCGCCCAGGTTATATATCTCATCAGGTTGTATGGTTTGTACCAGACTTATTATGTTAGTTGAGTCTGTAAGATCGCCATAATGTAATATAAATTTTTGATCTTTATCATGTGGGTCCTGGTAGATATGATCAATACGATCTGTGTTAAATAATGATGCTCTGCGCTTTATACCATGAACTTCGTAACCTTTATTTAATAAAAGCTCGGCCAGATATGCGCCATCCTGGCCGGTGATTCCTGTTATTAGTGCTACTTTCTTTTCCCGCATGTTAAATCCATAAATAATAAAATTGTAGTTACAAGACCCGGTCAGGAGGGAGATGAGACGCGTCCATAGATATCCTGAAAGCGAACGATGTCATCCTCGCCCAGGTATTCACCTGTTTGTACTTCGATAATAACCAACTGTTCAGTACCGATATTTTCAAGTCGGTGCTTGTTTTCGGCGGGAATATAGGTGGATTGATTTATTTCAAGTATTAGCTCCTGATTGTTGTTAAGTACTTTTGCCGTGCCATTGATAACGACCCAGTGTTCACTGCGGTGGTGGTGCATCTGCAGGCTGATGCTGGCGCCTGGCTTTACTTCAATACGTTTGATTTTAAAGCTAGAGCCTTCCTCTAAAACGGTGTAGGTTCCCCATGGACGATATACGGTACGATGTAGTTTGTATGCTTCATGACCTAATGCTTTAAGTTGTGAATAGATACCTTTGACTTCTTGTGCTCGCTTTTTGTCTGCGACCAGTAGTGCATCTGGGGTATCGATGATGATGAGATTATCGACGCCCACCACGCCGACCAGCCGGTTCTCGCTTTGGATAGTACAATTCTTGCTGTCTTGCACAACCGCATCACCCTGGATCCTGTTGTTATTGTCGTCGGGTGCTGTCAGATCACCCAGTGCGCACCAGCAGCCGATATCACTCCAGCCGATATCACAGGCAACAACTGCGGCATTCTGTGTTTTTTCCATCACGGCATAGTCGATAGAATCATCGGGTACTTTTTCGAAGTTTTCAGGGCTGATCTCAAGCTGGGTGAAGCCATCACCCGATGCTTTTTTGGCCTGTTGCAGGCAATATCTGGTTGTCTCAAGGGTTTCCGGGCTGTGTTCGGCCAGCTCTTGTAGCATGGTACTGGCAGTAAAA
>DRJJ01000219.1 GCA_011052255.1 Gammaproteobacteria bacterium
AGTACAGATTCTTAAATACGTGATACAGAATGTAGCCCATGCCTATGGCAAAACAGCAACCTTTATGCCCAAACCTATCGTGGGTGATAACGGTAATGGCATGCATGTGCATTCATCACTGGCCAAGGCGGGCAAAAACCTGTTTGCTGGCAAACGTTATGGCGGCCTGTCTGATATGGCGCTGTACTACATCGGCGGTATTGTCAAACACGCCCGTGCGATCAATGCATTCGCGAATGCATCTACCAACAGCTACAAACGTCTGGTACCAGGCTTTGAAGCACCGGTTATGCTGGCTTACTCTGCACGTAACCGCTCCGCCTCGATTCGTATCCCGTATGTGGTTAACCCGAAAGGCCGACGTATTGAAGTACGCTTCCCGGATTCAACGGCTAACCCGTACCTGGCCTTCTCGGCTATCCTGATGGCCGGCCTCGACGGCATCAAGAACAAGATCAACCCGGGTGATGCAATGGACAAGGATCTGTATGACCTGTCTCCGGAAGAAGCGGCTGACATCCCGACAGTTGCTGCATCATTTGAGGAAGCACTGGATGCACTGGATGGCGATCGTGGCTTCCTGACTGCCGGTGATGTATTTACCACCGACATGATTGATGCCTACATCAACCAGAAAATGGACGAAGTCACGCGCCTGCGCATGACCACTCACCCGGTCGAATTCGATATGTACTACAGCCTGTAACCGCTGGGTTCAACTTCGAAATAAAAGCCCCCGCAAGGGGGCTTTTTTTATACTTCATTACTGAATGCCGATCGCGTACTTATTTTGTAACCACTGCACGTTCATAGTCGAAAAGAATTCCCTGAACGCATTTATACAATTGATCCACATCAACCTATTAGGTTATTTCATCGTGGCGGCGTTGTAATAGTCGCAAACTTCAACGTAGTATCTTTTATCGGACTTTAAAATTCGTTCATTTATGTACGAGACCATGAGTTCATGGCCTGATGATTCCTGACATTAACGCGTCATTCCCGCTAATCATGCCTTATGTTTTGAATAATTAATAAATTCTACGTAATTTCTACTAGCACCCCGGTAAAGAGGTGGGCATGAAGATCCGGCTTTACCTGTGGAATTTGTGACTATTAATAGTTCTACTAAAAAACCGGAGCATTAAGTATGTCTAGTCTCTCTGAGCTGTTCACCGCATCTGCGCTGCGCGATAAAACAAACACTTTACGCAGATCGAATATTTTTCTTATTGCATTGCTAACCGTTGGCATTTCTTTACTCAGTGCCTGTAACTCGAGCTCAAGTTCCGGTGGCACGGTGATACCACCGCCTGGAGACAGCACTGCACCGGTGATTAGCTTATTGGGCACAAGCCCGGTGAACGTAACAGTCGGCACAAGTTATGCCGATGCAGGCGCTACTGCGACGGATGATGTGGATGGTGATATTACCTCCAGCATTGTTACCGTTAACCCGGTTAATTCCGCTGTCATCGGCACCTACACCGTTACCTACAATGTTAGCGACACGGCAGGCAATGCCGCGGCTCAGGTAACTCGCACGATTAATGTTGTGGCGCTGGCAGACACCACCGCACCGGTGATTACCTTATTGGGCACAAGCCCGGTGAGCGTTACAGTCGGATCAAGCTATAGCGATGCAGGCGCTACTGCAGCGGATGATGTGGATGGCGATATTACCTCCAGCATCGTCGTTGGCGGTGACACCGTGGATGCCGCCGTAGTCGGAGCCTATGTGATAACCTTCGACGTTTCCGATGCCGCAGGTAATGCCGCCACGCAAGTGACACGCACTGTAAACGTCGTAACGGCAACATCAGGGCTGGTGAGTGCATATTATTCAGCGGCTCCAAACTGGAACGATTACGTTAAAAGCGATAATACTACGCGTTACAATGCCACCAACACGGCTGCAGACGGCACTGAAACAGGCGGCTACTCTGCTGTTATACACGGCGGTGAGATGCTTTTCGTGAATATAGGTGTGACGACTTGTACCGATCAGGCCGGCACCGATTCACTGGGCGTTTTCAACTGGGTGTGTGATGACTCTGCCGGCAGTGCACGACTTGTCTCTACCGGATTGAAGAATGAAAAGAAACTGTCTGATCTGCTGGATTTTGCGACACCAGGATGGTTAAACAATTCCGTCACGGTAACCGGAACAGGTGCAGGGCTACCCTTTACGACAACTCCCGCCGCATGGTGGAGCAATCCGGTAGTAGTCGATAATAATGGCGGCAATCTTTCTGCGTCAGGTAGCATCTATGTGGTAACAACAAACCTGTCTGGCACTTATACGATAAGTGCGAACAAGATTGCACTGGTCATCCAGCCAGGCGTAATCCTGACAGGGCCAGGGACGAATAGTACCGCAATTTCCGCCGGCACAAAGAACTTCCTCTGGGTTGAAGGCTTTATTGCGTATGCCGCAAGAACTGATTTTCGCGGGTTGGACTGGATAACGGTTAAGTTCTCTGTATTACACAATCTGTCAGTGTCAAATTCTGCATCCAACGGGATCTCTCTTTTTAGCTGTGACAACAACAGGTTGTTTTTTATTACCAGCACCAGAAATAATGGCGTCGGGGTTGCCCTTGTTTCTTCCTCAAATAACACGCTATCAATTGTTAATGCCAACTCAAATTCTTCAGGAATTAATCTGTCGGCTTCCTCGAATAACGATCTGTCACATATATTCACCTTCAGTAATAGCGGTGTCGGCAGGAATGCCGGCCTCGGGATCTTTATTGATCAATCTGATA
>DRJJ01000220.1 GCA_011052255.1 Gammaproteobacteria bacterium
GGTGCCCGAAACCAGTCATTTGCGTCTGGCTGAAGAATATCGTGTGATAAAGCGCCCGATTCTCAAAAATGCCTTTAACAAGGGCGCTGTTCCTGTAGATAAGGGTAATCTGGTGATGGTTACCAGTTCGATTGAGGGTGAGGGCAAAACCTATACTGCCCTCAATCTCGCAATGAGTATCGCTATGGAGCTGGATTGCACCATTTTACTGGTGGATGCTGACTTTACGATGCGCTCTTTAACAAAGACGCTGGGTCTGGAGACAGAAACAGGGCTGGTCGATATACTGCACGATAAGAAAAGGGATATGGGCGACTCAATACTGGCTACTAATATTGATCGACTGAAGATCCTGCCTGCGGGCAGAAAGACCAGAAATCCGACTGAGCTGCTGGCAAGTTCACGGATGGCGATGATTACCGAAGAGCTTTCACGACGCTATCCTGACAGGATTATTCTGTTTGATACACCGCCAGTACTGGCGGCGACTGAAACAGCCTCAATTATGCATCACATGGGTCAGGTTATTGTCGTTGTGGAGTCTTCTCGAACACCTACTGATGTTATCAAGTCATGTATTGCACACATAGATGATGACAAGGTTATTGGTATGGTGCTTAACAAGAGCCGTTTTCACGGAAAAACGGGTTATTATGGCGGGTATGGCCCGGTAGAATAGGAGTCATGAAAATAATGACAAATTCGTACAAAACAATAATAGTCATATCGTGTATGGGATTTATTCAGTCAACAGCACAGGCGGTTGACTGGGTTATTACACCAGGGGTTGTGGTTGCCGAAACCTATCTGGATAACGTTACCCTTGCGGATAATAATAAACTCGATGATTTTGTTACCGAAGTTAATCCTACTCTGAGGATTACACGTAACAGTCGTGGATTGACGGTACTGGCAAATTATCAGATGCAAAACACCTTGTATGCTGATGAAAGTGACTTCAACGATACCTACCATAGTTTTGACGGTTACGTAAGCGCAAACGTGATCAAGGACCTCTTTTTTGTTGATCTGAACGGGACCTATGGGCAACAGAATATTAGCTCGCTGGGTGCTATGGCAACAAACAATCTGAATGTGACAGGAAACCGGACAAATGTCAGTTCTGCCAGAATCAAACCCTACGTTGATTACAATATTAAACGTTATGCAAACCTCAATGCGGGCGTGGAGCTGGGCACTGTACGCTACGACAGAGGGCTGAATGACAGTGATCTGACGCGCTATAATTTTGATTTAACCAGCGGACCTAAATTCAATCGTATGAACTGGGCGGTGAATTTCTACCGTAACGAAATTGATTATGATCAGCGACCTGATTCAATCCTGCAACGCTCTCTTCTGACACTTGGTTATCAGGCAAGCCGTAAGATCAGATTGCTGGCAACAGGGGGTTATGACGATAATTCATTCATCACCGGGCCTACGATCTCAGACGGCACCAGTGGCTCATCATGGTCGGTGGGTGCAGAGTGGAAAATCTCACCACTGACCTCTCTGGAAGCCAGCTTTGGCGAGCGTTATTATGGGAAGACGGGCTCATTTCTGTTCACCAAACGCGGGCGCCGAACCAGTCTCTCGCTTAGCTACCTTGAAGATATAACGGTTTCATCTGCCAACCAGTTTGGTGTGAACCTTTTTCAGACAACTGATCAGTTTGGCGGTGCGATTGATCCTATCGATGCGGGCGGAAATGATACCGACCCCGGGTCTACGCCGCCGACCGCAAACTCGGATTTATCAGACGCATCAATCAGTTCCGAGTTTTATGTTCGCAAACGTTTACAAGGTGGTGTTCAGTTTACTACTGCAAAAACAACACTTAGCCTGGATGCCTACAAGGAAGATCGTGATTACCAGATTTCGGGGTTAACAGAAAAAGTTACTGGCGCATATGGCTCAGTGAACTGGCGCATATCTGCCAGGACAACGGCCATACTGTCAGGCAGCTGGATAAACAGAAAATACAGGACAGGCACTGATGAGGACGATATTTACAACGTCAGGGCATATATAACGCATTTATTACGTAAAAACCTGACAGGTTTGATAGGCTACGGGTATCTGGAGCGGGATTCAAATATAGCAGGAAGTGATTACAAACAAAATGCCGGGCGTATCAGCCTGCGATGGACGTATAGGTAACAAACGTATATGTATGAGGAGTATTTCAAGCTAACGGACAAGCCGTTTGCACTTAACCCTGATCCGCATTTTTATTATGGCAGCAAGGAACATGACCGGGTTCTTGCGTATCTACGTTATGGACTGAATCAGGCAGAAGGCTTTATCGTAGTAACCGGTGATGTGGGGGCAGGTAAAACCACCCTGATTGCAGCACTGCTGGAAGAGATTAATAAATATGATGACATCATCGCATCTCAGTTGGTGACAACTCAGCTACAACCTGACGATTTGTTAAAAATGGTTTCCAATGCATTTGGTCTTCCTTATGCAGGCATGTCCAAGTCCGAGTTGTTAACCTCCATTGAAAATTTTCTGCGTAAGCAGGCGAAAAAGAAAAAACGCGTGCTGCTAATAGTTGACGAGGCACAGAATCTTGAGTCACATTCGCTTGAAGAGTTACGCATGCTGTCTAACTTTCATGAGAAAACAAAGTCTTTATTGCAGAGTTTTCTCCTGGGTCAGGGGGAATTCCGGGATCTTTTACGGGCACCTAATCTGGAGCAGTTCAGGCAGCGTATCATCGCCTCCTACCACCTTGGGCCAATGAGTAAGATCGAGTCACGTTGCTATATAGAACATCGTTTAAAAGTGGCGGGGTGGCGTAATGATCCATTGTTTCTAAATGATGCCTATGACCTGATATACAAGCATACACACGGGATACCACGACGAATCAATACGCTGTGTGATCGTATAATGTTATATGCATATACAGAAGAATTGCATGAAATCCCAGTAAGCGTGGTGGGTTCTGTGGTCAAGGAACTGGAAGAAGAGTTGCACTTTACCAGCAACGGCGAAGACTCGGGTATCAGGAAAGGCAGCGTAAAGATTCCTGCAGCTTCTGGCACTGCCGCCAAACTTTCGAAGAATGACTCAGGGCGAATAGATCTGCTGGAGAATCGAATCTCCGAGCTGGAAGGAATACTGTTTAAAGGTCGGACGTTTATAGAAGCGCTCATGAAGTACAAGAATAAATAAATAACTCTCCGAGTCGTAAAGTATGCAAACCCTGGACTGGTACTATAATCGTCTGCGCAGCATGTCTGCAGGTGAGATATACTGGAGACTAGGTGCTCTGGCAAGAGACCAGTTCGACAGGGTGCTGGTGCCCTTGAAGCTCTATCCATCCTCATCAAAAACATCGCGATTAGCAGGTGATGCACTTACTCCGGGATATTCAATCATATCTGACATCAGTCAGTCTACCCGGACTGAGAGTTCTGAACTATACCAGCCAACCTGGCGTAGCGAATTAATTTGTCAGTCAGACAGGTTACTGGAACACAAATTTTCTTTTTTTGGTCTGAAGGATATTTATCTGGGCGATCCAGTCGATTGGCACCGTGATTTTAATCTGGATAAGCCTGCGCCACAGAGATTATCGATAAGTATAGATTACAGGGATATTCAGACATCGGGCGATTGCAAACTGGTTTGGGAGGCTAGCCGGCACTATCAAGTCGTTGTACTGGCCCGAGCCTGGCGTATTAGTGGTGATATAAAGTACGCAAAAGAGGTTCGTGATCAGATTGAGTCCTGGATAGATAATAATCCATTTGGTTATGGGATGAACTGGCGTAGCCCACTGGAGCTGGGTATAAGATTAATTAATTGGGTATGGGCATACGATCTGGCTCGTGACTCAGGAGTTTTTGATAAAAACTTCATGGAAAAATTTTTACACAGTATTTATCTGCATCTTTGGGACATCACAAAAAAATACTCGCAAGGCTCATCTGCCAATAATCATCTGGTTGGTGAGGCGGCAGGTGTTTTTATTGCCAGTTCCTATTTTTCGCAGTTTCCCAATGCTGAAAAATGGCGCAGAGAAAGTTATCAAATACTGGACAGGGAAATAATCAATCAGTCTTTTGAGGATGGCTGTACACGGGAGCATGCACTGGGCTACCAGTATTTTGTGCTACAGTTTTACCTTTTTACAGCATTCACAGGTGAAAAAACAGGGAACCCATTTTCTCGCAGCTATCTGCAAAGACTGGAAAAAATGTTTGAATTTATCGGCCTGATGACGGAAGGTGGGGACGAAATGCCCTTTTTTGGTGATTGTGATGACGGCTATGTAATCGATTTGGGTGGTTCCAGTCGTGATTTCAATAACCTGCTTTGCCTGGGAGCAATATTTTTTAATAACGCTAAATTAAAAAATACAGCAAAGGGATATCATGAATCGGCATACTGGCTGTTTGGTGCTGACGGGCATCAGAAATTTCTTGATCTCGGTATAGTAGAAGAGAAAAAGGTATTATCGTCACATGCTTTTGACCCGTCAGGTTATTATTTGCTTCAACACGGGCAGCCAGACAACGACCAGGCTATCAGTGTGTTTGTTGATTGTGCAGACCTGGGTTATACCTCAATTGCGGCGCATGGAAATGCTGATGCGCTGAGTTTTACTCTGCGTGCATTCGGCCAGGATGTCTTTATCGATACGGGAACTTACGATTATTTCACCTATCCGGAATGGAGAAATTATTTCAGAAGTACCCGCGCGCACAATACAGTAATGATCGATAGTTGTGACCAGTCTGTTATGCAGGGGCCATTTCTTTGGGGCGAGAAAGCAAACTGTCGTGTGCTGGACTGGCGGCCGGATGATCAGGGTGGTTCTATTGAAGCCGAGCATGATGGCTATAGGCGCCTTGCTGACCCGGTCATGCACAAGCGAGGTATTGCGCTGAACGGTAACGCAAGAATAGTTGATATTTCCGATGTAATTAGTGCCAGTGCCAGGCATGATGTGACCTTGTGTTTTCAGATTTCAGAGCATTGCCAGGCTGAATTGCTTAATAATAATATCGTAAACATTACGCTGGGAAGCCGCACACTCAAGCTACAACTGGACACTGAACTAGACGTAACACTGCTACAGGGCAGCACTTCACCAAAGGCTGGCTGGGTAAGTCGGGGTTACCATGTAAAGGTGCCGTGTTCTACGGTTTATGCTAAAGCATCAATATCAGGTACTACCCGTTTTAACTCACGCATCATACTATAGCCTGAGCCGTTCTCCCGATCAGGATTTAATCAGAGTTCTCCGGGCATAACAATTTGTTTATTTCGCTTGTAATGCGTTGGGCAGTCGCTCCGTCCCAGAGTTCAGGAATCTTTCCTTTGGGAAAGTTCCCTGCGACGATTAAATCTACATACTCTTCTACATTATCCAGCGTACACAAGCGGTTAGTGCCCAGGCTGATGGTGACAGGGCGTTCAGTATTGGGGCGCATGGTCAGACAGGGAATGCCTAATACCGTGGTTTCTTCCTGAAGACCGCCTGAATCAGTGATCGCCATTTGTGAGTTGAACACCAGGTTCATAAATCGTATGTAGTTGAGTGGTTCAGAAATTCGAATATTTTTATTATAGTCCAGAGTTTCCAGTAGATTATGTTTATCAAGTTGTGCGCGCGTACGTGGATGTATCGGGAAAACAATTGGCAGCTTCTGGCTGATATGATCAAGCATAGTAACCAGTTTTTTCAGGCTGTCTTCATGATCAACATTGGCAGGCCGGTGTAGTGTAACAACAGCGTACTGACCTTTGCTGAGCCCCAACGGAGTATATTCATCAATCGACTCAATATGTGGTCGCATCATTTCCAGTGAATCAATCATGATATTGCCGACAAAACTGATTTTTTCGGCGGCTACACCTTCGTTCAGCAAGTTTTCATCGCCATCTCGGGAAGGTGTCCATAGCAAATCGGCCAGCACATCTGTCGCGAGTCGGTTAATTTCCTCTGGCATGGTGCGATCGCGTGATCGCAGACCGGCCTCAAGATGCGCAATGACAGGCTTATTGGTTATATAACCCGGCAGGTTTTCAGGGTAGTGAATTTTTACCGCTGCCAGGGTACAGGCGATGGTGGAGTTTACGTCTCCGACTACCACAACCATATGAGGCCGGGTTTCCATCACTACCTTCTCGTAGGCGACCATGACTTTGGCTGTTAATTCCGCATGACTACCACTGCCTACCTCAAGGTGGATATGGGGAGAAGGTAATTTGAGATCCTGAAAGAAGGCATCTGACATATTAATATCGTAGTGCTGGCCCGTATGAATAATGACCGGCTTCGCCCACTCCTGGGCTGCCAGGGCATGGTATAAAGGAGCGATTTTCATGAAATTTGGACGCGCAGCGCATATTAAATGTATGATTTTAGGCATGTTTGATCCTTTTTATAATCCTGGTGCCAATACTACCGATTATTTTACACGAATCATGGTGAGACTGTTGTTTTCCAGGCGGGAATAATACGCCATGTTGTCCGGACACCAATACGGTACTATACGTTTTTAAAAAAAAGATAACGAAAGAATACAGGATATATAAGCCAATATGACAGCTATGAACCTTTTTGGTGTACCGGTGGAAGCGGCTACCATGAATGAAGTACTCGATACGATACAAGACACGATTAATCGACGCGCCACGCTGGATATCGGAGTCGTTAATGCTGCCAAAATCGTGAATATGCATCGTAACCCTGACTTATATGATGCGGTGATGTCATCCGATGTGATTTACGCTGATGGTGCTGCTGTGGTGAAGGCCAGCAGGCTACTGGGTAAACCCTTGCCTGAGCGTATAGCCGGTATTGACCTGATGACAAGGCTGTATGAACGAGGTAATGAGCTGGGTTATAAAATCTATTGCTTTGGCGCAACGGAAGAAGTGTCACTGAAGGTGGCCGAGCGTATCAGGCAGGAATATCCCGGTGTTAAGCTGGTTGGCAGACGTAATGGCTATTATGAGCCAGAACAGGAGCAGGCCATTGCTGAGGCCATTGCAGAGGCCAAGCCTGATATCCTGTTTGTTGCGATGACATCGCCTAAAAAAGAGCAGTTTATGGCCAGGTGGAGCGATAAAATGGCAGTGCCGGTTATTCATGGCGTAGGGGGCTCTTTCGATGTAATGGCTGGCAAGGTTGAGCGCGCCCCTGAGGTTTGGCAAAAGCTGGGCCTGGAATGGTTATATCGGGTCAAACAGGAACCCAGACGATTGTGGAAGCGCTATCTGGTGACCAATAGCCTGTTTATCTGGATGTTGTTCAAAGAGCTGGTAAAACGACCTTTCAAGGCGTGAAACACGGTAAACACTACTGCCTGGTCGGGGCTGATTACCCGGTGCGCAGGTATCAGAAAACAATACGTATTAAGTGCCTGGAAATCTTGACAGTACAGCATGATTATCGTAAAGTTCGCGATCAGTTTTAGCAGCGGTATCGACTGGTATTTGTTGCTTCATCCTGTATGTCCCCTTCGTCTAGAGGCCTAGGACACCGGGTTTTCATCCCGGCAACAGGGGTTCGAAACCCCTAGGGGACGCCATATAAATCAAGCACTTAGTGTTTTCCTGTTTTCGAACTGTGACCAGAAATGGCCATATTTTAGCCATTCTGGTCACAGTTTGGTCACAGTTATTCATCATAATTCCAGATCCAACGTTGCATTATCCAGTAACTCATCCATGACATGAGCGTAGATCTCTGTGGTCGTGATTGAGGCATGACCGGCCAGTTGTTGCATAACGCTTAGTCGAGTAGATCGAGTGGGTAGTGTTTTTGCTCATAGGCTTCAATCAGTGTCACCTACACATCCAGCTTTTCACCTTCAGGCGATTCGGGCTTCGCATGCA
>DRJJ01000221.1 GCA_011052255.1 Gammaproteobacteria bacterium
ACATAGCCTGAACCGATCATGACAACATTCATGGTAATTCCCGATTATTTAGTAAATTCTGTATAAAATACCGTAGCATATACGTATTAACAACTGGTGACAATTAGCAATTCTGACTGGATTTCCATCCGGGCGAGTAACTGGCACACCACTGATCATTACAGAGGCATAGGTGTTGAGCCTGAACACCTGAGACGCCCCCGGCATGATACTATAAGCACATGATTAGTATGGATAATATTAATCACTCCATCATCTCAATTAGTCGCTTCGTATAGCGCTTGTAAGCAGTAAACAGCTTGCCGTTTATTGTGCCACTCGACAAGCGACTGATAGTTATATTACTGCCATCTGCAGGATCCTTCATCGTAACGGGTATCCGCTTCAAATTGCTTAACATAAGCGGACCATCCTGCAATGCATCCCCCACCCTGTCTTTGGTCATCTTAGCCATTGCCTGCATGAATCCCAACGTAGACATCAGGGTGGAATAATCAGATTCACCAATTCCTGTAGCTGAAGCACTGGCAAGGACGGCGTCCAGCTATGCCCGCATTTGAGCCATTTAGTGTTTAGCCAGAGGGAATAGTGTATCATTTTGTTTTAAATAGATTAATCTATTTCTGACGTTTTGGAAAAAGCATGCACATAAAAACGATAACAAGCCAGCCTTATTCTGATCAGAAGCCAGGAACCTCTGGCTTGCGCAAAAAAGTAAGGGTATTTCAGCAGCCGCATTACCTGGAAAACTTTGTTCAGTCTATTTTTAACTGTCTTGATGACATAGAGGGCCAAACACTGGTGCTCGGTGGAGATGGGCGCTATTACAACAAAACTGCCATACAAATCATCATCAAAATGGCTGCTGCAGCCGGCTTTAAACGCTTACTGGTAGGCCAGAATGGTTTATTATCCACCCCTGCCGTCTCAATTCTGATTCGAAAATACCAAACCCTGGGAGGCATCATCCTGTCAGCGAGCCATAATCCAGGAGGGCCGGATGATGATTTCGGTATTAAATACAATACCCGTAACGGTGGCCCTGCTCCCGAAACAATCACTGATCACATCTATGACATTTCATGCAGCCTGACAGAATATAAAATTGCCGAACTACCCGATACGGATCTTGAGCGTTGCGGTATCACCTGCGTTGAGGGACTGGAAATCGAGGTCATTGACCCGGTCACAGACTATGCTGAACTCATGGAGCACTTGTTTGATTTCAATTCCATTAAATCACTGTTTGGAAGCGGCCATTTCAGCATCTGTTTTGATGCAATGCATGCAATAACAGGTCCCTATGCTATAGAGATACTTGAGCATCGTCTCGGCGCAATAGCCGGGTCTGTTATCAATGCCAGTCCGCTGGAGGATTTTGGTGGCCACCATCCCGACCCAAACCTTGCACATGCCACAGAGTTGGTAACCAAAATGAATGGCTGCAAGGCTCCCGATCTGGGAGCCGCCTCGGATGGTGATGGTGACCGCAATATGGTACTTGGACCGAATTTTTTTATTACACCAAGTGACAGTCTTGCTGTTATTGCAGCCAATGCCCATCTGTTACCAGGCTACCCAAATGGACTGAGTGGTGTAGCACGTTCCATGCCTACCAGTATGGCTGTAGACAGGGTAGCAGAGCGCCTCGGTATCGTGAGCTACGAAACACCAACAGGCTGGAAATTTTTTGGTAACTTACTGGATACAGGTCGCATAACCATCTGTGGTGAAGAAAGCTTTGGCACTGGATCCGACCACACGCGTGAGAAAGATGGGCTGTGGGCAGTCCTGTTCTGGCTTAACCTGATCGCTATCAAACAAAAATCTGTAGAAACCATCATGCTTGAACACTGGCAGCAATATGGTCGTAATTTTTATTGCCGCTATGACTATGAGGGTGTAGACAAGACAGCAGCAGAATCAATTATGCAGGATCTGCGGAAAAATTCAGCTGAACTGGCAGGAACCCGATACGGCAACTACCTGATTATGACCTGTGACGACTTCCGTTACACCGATCCGGTTGACAATAGCGTTAGCGAGCACCAGGGCATTCGCATATTGTTTGATAACGGAGCTCGTATCGTATTGCGGCTGTCCGGCACAGGTACTGTTGGTGCAACGTTACGGCTTTATTTTGAACAATACGAATATGACCCGCAAAAACATAAGCTGGATACCCCGGAAATACTGCAGCCGCTAATAGAGATTGCCAGGGAAATTACACAACTTGAGAAAAAACTTGGCAGAGACCAGCCAAGTGTCATTACGTAAAATATGCTATCACCAGAAAGTCGAATCAGCACTATATGCTAATATCTGATTTGCTGCTTCTATTTTAATAAATATCAACAAGCTAGCAATATAAACCTCATATAATATAAGTTATTTAATGCATGGGTTGCACCCTGCTCCGGGGTAAGCCCGGGTATTCCTGCCATAAACACACTATTTGCCCCAACCCTCACCTGGAAGACTACCCAATACCTGCATCTATAGCAGGGGTAATGTGAACCTGATCACATTTCATACAATAGCTAATGATTATCTACCCTATATCATGTTTTAAATAGTGACGAGATAGACAAAGTTCTGTAATGTTTTAGTCGAATATATTACACAAGAACGGCAATATTGCTCTGAATGTGTAGGCAGGTATCCCAAATGTTACAGCTTGATACTAATTTCAAAAAAATAATCACATTATTATTTATCAGCGTTCTGCTTAGCGCCTGTGGTGGTGGCGGAAGCAGCAGTCCTGATGCTGGCGGCAGCCAGTCCCCAATCAGTGGTGGTAACAACCCTCCGGCTGCACCGGGTACCCGCGACCTTGGCTTAAGCTGGGTTGCACCTAGCACTCGCACAGATGGCACGCCCATATCACTTTCAGATATCGGCGGTTACAAGTTATATGTCGGCACTAGTTCTGGATCGTATGACCCGGCTATAGACGTTGGCAACACCACAACTTATACACTTAGCTCAAAGGGCCCCGGCACTTATTTCCTGGCTATATCAGCGTATGATCTCAATACTCAGGAAAGCTCACTGTCAAACGAAATGTCCATCACTATCAATTAGGGCTCAACCACGGGTTCTTTGATATCCAGTGGAGCCCACACCTGATAACCCACTGCTTAAAGGTTATATTCTAAATATGATCGAGTTGAAGGTCACGTAACAGGAAAATAGTGCCTACTGTATAGCTGGCCTCTCCCACAAGGTGCGCAACTGACCCTCTTCTACTGATTTTTCGGCAGGTTTCGGTATTTGCATCCGTTTTCGTTGCACGTATACACGTAACATCAGCCCCATCATGCACCACATGCTGACTGTACCCTCTGAGGGGTAGAACGATTGTGCACCGATCGAACCGGATAATTGCGCTAGTACAAAAGCGAATGTACCGCCGCCAACAGCCACATACAGGATATTTGACCGGTCCCTGAACAAGCTAAGTGAATACGATAATATCAGCAAGTAAAACATAAATATGGGTAGTGACAGCAACCAGCCATTATCCAGCAGTAGTTGCAGATAGGCATTATGGGGATGAGGAAAGGCCTCATGAAACGTAGCAGCCAGAAATTCACTTAAGCCCAACCGTTGCATTGCTCTTCTGCCGTGCCCCAGATAGGGGGCATCGCCAATCTTGTCTACAACAAATGGCCAGATTGAAGTACGGCCAGCGGTAATGGTGTATAAGTCGACACCTTTAGCAGATGAGATGTCACCCATCAAATCAACCGAACGTTGTTCTACTGTATCTTCCGAGAAACCCTGCGTCAGCCTTTCCATAACAGAGGGTATGGCCAGACCGATCAGGATTATCGCAACTGGCGCCAGAATCAGGAATTTTCTCCATCTGAATACTGCCATTAAAAACGCAACTACAGCCCACGATGCCATGCCCATGCGGCCACCTGTCAAAACCATACCTAGCACTGCAATCATACTTCCGCCCAGTGCAATCAATCTCGGCATTATGCCTGTCAATACTTCCCGAAAGGCATAAATAGCCCATGACGCACCAGCAAGCATAACTGCCAGATCTGTTCTGTAGTAGCCTATCTCCCTGTCCAGTATTCTGATGGCACGACGCTTAAGTACATCACCATTTGCAATTTCTGAAAGCGGCATCCATTTTATTATCTGTATTGCCAGTAAAATATTAAGCAGTAAAACAGCACCATAGGCCAGTTTAAGCCGCTTCTCACTATTACAACCGATATACAGTAGTATTCCTGGCACTGCATACTTGATGGTATTAATAACATCATCAAAAAACAGGCTCTGTCTGGTCGTCGGTTCTACACCCATGAAATTTGCAAAACTGACCATGCCATCCAGATCAACAAACTCTCGAGCAAAGGCCGCAAGAACCACAAGTAGATAAATGTAGAGATATATTTTGATATGACGTGGCATATCCCATTTCAGACCTTCGCGCTTTCTGGCCGCTAGAAATGCGAGCAAAATTGATGCGAACAATATATTCCACGGATTCAGGCCCGGTATCCCCAGAATAGTCCTGGGCATGTCAGGCCTCTCGACAATGGCCATCATTACAATAAGGCCGCATAAGGACTTGTACCAGTCCTTCCATGAGTAGATAACCAGGAATAGAACCACCAGGGAAAGTAAATATATACGCATAATTACCTGTTCTTGCGCAGTTCAGGAAAGCTTGTCTCAAAGCTAGCCAGGATATAGTTCAACTTGATTTTTCGACACTGGTCAGGCAAGCATATTTGCTGTTTCAACTGACTGCATCTCTCTGGTTGCCGGACACAAGCTCAAGTAATTTGTTTTCAAACTGGGGCATAGTCTTGTCAATAGTATGCTTGTTAATATAATATTGATAAGCATTAGAAGACATATCCAGCCATAAATCATCATTGCTAAATATTTTATCGATAGAATCAATTACATCATCCCTGCTATTAACTACAAAACCCAAATCATGCCCGGAAACCACACCATCCGGGTCAAAAGTAGTCACTATCGGCAAGCCTACACTCCATGCCTCGAGATAAACGTTTGGAAAGCCCTCATACTCTGAAGTTGAGCAAATGATATTTGAATTGATATAGAATTTTGAAATTTCTTTATGTAAAACCCTTCCATGCAAAGTCACGTTATCCATTTGACCTATTCTTTCAACGCAATTATTAGCATACTCACTGCCAATATTTGCATTGCCAAGAATATCGAATTGATATTCCTTTCTTCTCTCAGCGATATCCAGCAACCAGTGTAGTCGCTTCTCTTTACTAAATCTTCCAATCCACAGAATTCTTTTTTTATTATTCTGTAAGCGATTTTTGTTTGCCACTTCATCATTATATTCAAACCCGACACAGGGCATAGGTATCATTTCTGAATGAAGATTATATTCAGATTCAAGCATTTCTTTTTGCCTGTTGGTCTGGGTAATGATTCTATCCGCTCTTCTCAGCCCATATTTATATAACATCCTCTCTCGATATTCCTTTAATGCAGGCAGGCTCTGGAGACAATCCACTTCATTCGCAATTGTATAGAATACCCGCTTGTTCATATCATGTGCGCATTTAACTATTTGCCCAAGAGCAAGATCACCGCAATTATAATAGTAGATATCTGCATTTGCTTCTTTCATGGCCTTAATCAGACTGTACCATCTGGGAAATGCAAACCTGAGCACTGGAATGCCGTCATCTCTGCTGCATAGAGCATACAGTTTTACACCAGACACCCGGGAGTTGTCAGCATAGCCCTCGTCCCAGGTAATCATACTCACATCATACCCTTTGGATGCCAGCCACCGGGCCATTAACCCCTGCTGATGTTCGATACCACCCACATGATTATTATCCAGTTCTGCCAGCGCGCCATATGCATTATGTGCAACAAAACAAACCGATATATCGTGCTTCATATGCCCCATATTTAATTCAGTACCCTGTTTTTATAATACGCCTGCAATCAGTCTGGGAACAATGTAAATAACACTGAAAACCTGCAACAGGAGAATAGTATTAGCAACATCACCAGCAGAGCCAGACGGTTAAGTAAAAATACGTAAATCACTATGCCCATGCCTGGCGAGTAGATCGGCAAAGGCTATTCCCTTTGTTATATTATGGTATATATTCAGGCAATAGCTGGATAGGCAAAAGAATCCTGCATTATCTTGTGTTATATTCAAATAGCATTGCCAGCCGCGATAACCTCTATTGTAACACCGGATTTGCGACATCTATCACTGATATTGTACCAATCTAGGCTAGAATTGTATCAAGATAGTCACTATTTATGTCGATATAATCTGTGTATCACATCAGAAGTTTTGCATGTACGATTAAATCAGTACCGGAGATAGACATGTTCAAAAGAGCAATATTACTACCCATGCTGGCAACATTCGCGTTGATTTCTACTGTCCATGCCTACAGCCCTCCCATCGGCATTCCAGCTCCTTCATTCGGTATTGATGAGCAAGCGCCTGCGTGGCCCGCTCAATGGCCCGGCGCACAAGTAACAAATCATTACTATCTTGACAATACACATCCCCAGGCAACCGATACGAATAATCCGAATGGCTATCCAGACAAACCAAGGAAAACACTACCCAATGGTGCTTTCCCTGCTGGTACGTATATGGAAATTAATGGCGGCCCTTACACAAACCCGATGCCGAGTAATCGGCCTCCGGTTTTCAACTGTACCGCAGCAAAACCCTGCTGGCTTCGTGGCGGAAGCGCGAATGCGAAAACAGTCTTTTCAGGTGTCGATTTGAAAATTAATGACTCGCAGTATCTTATTGTGGAAAACCTTGATCTAAACGGTGGCGCTGGCGGATTTAATATAAACGGTGTAAATACGCACCACATTTCTGTGCGTAATTCAATCGTTCAAAATAAACCATTTATAAGCAACACATCTGCTGTCAATATATCCGCCGGTTTTGGTGGATCCGTTTACGATATCGTGGTTTATAATATGCAGTTTTATAAACTAGGAGACTGGTTAACTCTGATTGATCAGGACTATCATGGTGTCGGACCAAACCTGTGGGGCAGAGACAGTACAGCGACTGCCTATAATATCTGGATTCTTGAGAGTACCTGTGTAAATATTTCTGGTAACTGTATACAGGTGAATGCCGGAAACTGGCCTGATAGTTATAAATATCTGCACCACATCTATATTGGTCGCAACAACAGCCACGACAATCGTCAGTCTGCATACTGGTCGAAACAGGCCAGTGATGTCATTATCTCTGAAAATAACGCTTACGGAGGCCGGAGACATGGGCCGCAGCCAGGCGATGGTATCGGGTTTCAGTATGGGCCTAACAACCTGTGGATTATCTATAACAACATATATGACAGCAACTATGGTATTCGCCAGTCGGACACGTCTGACCCTAAATCAAACAGCAATACAGCTTATATAGTAGGTAATGTCATTCATGATATTCATCCCGGCCCGAATTCAAGCTATACCCCGGATGATGCATGGCGCCCAGGCCAGGCCATCGCTCTTTGGCATGGCAACATGACCCGATATATAGTTGATAACACTATCTACAATGTCCACGGTGGTGTAACAGCAATTTACAATGGCCCCGTTCATATGTCAGGTAATCTTATATCTGGCATCAATCAAAATGATTATTATATATTCATTGAGCACCCTGCAAGGAATGGCGTTGTGAGTATTGATTATTCACTTTTAGATGATCCCGAAGGTGACACCAGAATTCGTTGGAACTGGCAAACATATAGTGGCATTCAGTCATTTCAGGCTGCCACAAATCAATGCTCTAACTGCATACCAGGAGACCCCAGGTTCACTAATGCCGCGGCCACTTTTAGTGACCCAGCTAACCCATTGAATTTAACTATCGGCTCTGATTCGTCCGCTATTGGGAAAAACAACAACCTGAATAGCAATAGCAACAACACGCCAAACGTTTACAAGATTTTCAAGGATCTTTACGGGCTGGATATACAACGGGATCTAAATGGAAAAACTCGCCCCATGGCTGGGCGAAGCATAGGTGCATTTGAAGCCAGTAATTCTGCTGGTGGGACAATACCAGCAACACCACCGTTGGATGCACCAACAATGAGGACTCCTCAGAAACTCTGAGCCAGCAGGTTATTTACTAAGTCTATAAGAAATCACCGCTATTAAAGCGGAGTTTTTTTTCGATAGTGTAAATGACTACTTCATGCTTATTTATGTAACTGCCATGTTCCCGACGCACCTCTTAGCCTTCTTATAAACGAAGAGATACAGAAGCCCAGGCCCGACATAAAAATAACATTCGACACAATATCACCACTGGAAGGAAATGGTATTCGGTATAGCCTGAGCAAATCGCAGCCAACCGCATTCAGTCCTTCATTTGTTGTGACAGCACTTTTGTATCCACAACTTTCCGCTATATTAATTACTGACTGATTGTAGCTGCCTACTGGATAACAGAGATGCTTACACTTGCGTCCAAGTTTTTCTTCTATATCATTTTTTGAAGTACGCAATTCATCCAGAACATGGTTATCATCAAGTAACGCCAGCCTGTAATGGTTTACAGTATGCCCTTCGAACTCTACATCATTATACTTATAGCTTCTGATGTCATCCCAGGTAAGGATATTCACCCAGTCATCATTGTTGAAATTATCAAAAATTGATTGACCAGATTCATCCTCGAGCTCCAGAGCAAGTGAGACCAGTTTATTACGATAGTCCTGCTCATTTTCAGAACTGCTCTGGATTAAGGCCCTGTGCCTACGATAAGATCCTGTTAAAGTAGCCCTGCTCCGTGTGTCATACTTAAATATCGTGTCATTGATTCTGAACCTGTGATTTACCAGATCTGTAGATTGTATTGCATAATCCAGTCGGTCAACCTGAAATGGCCTTTGTCCGCCTACGTAGCCAGTCGCAAGATAGATAGTTGCAGGCGCATTGAATTTCCGCAATACAGGCATCGCATATTTCAGGTTATTCCTGTAGCCATCATCAAAGGTAAGAACCATACAATTTGGCCTTATTGGTCTGTCTCCGGATAGCATTTCTGTAGCCTCATCAATGCCGATAAACTGATAATATCGAGACAAGTATTCCAGGCGGCTAGCCAGAAAATCAGGTGATATTCTATTCCAGAAAGGATACCAGCTATCATCGATAGTCTTATCCATCACACCATGCAACATGAGTATATTGATTGTCTTCCTGTTTTTGTATATCCATAGTCGCAGGAGACCACTGTGCAGAATGATTCTGTAAATAAAAGTCTTTATCATTCCTCTACTCTGTGTTGATTAATTTTTCAATGTGTATAGCCCATTTCCTTGAAATATTATTTCGACCACTCATTTCCAGTGCATCCTTGTTTGCAGCAATCGAAAATTTCCTCCATATATCTGATTCATTCAATAAACCGGATACATAGCTAACCATGGTGGCATGCTGGTCTTGTCCGACAACATAACCATTATTTGCATGATCCACCAGATCTTTCAGGTCGCCTACATCAACTACAACAGCTACCGTTCCTACCGACATAGCCTCGATCATTGCTATAGACAGTCCCTCCCAGCGGGAAGTTAAAATAAATATTTTACTATTCGAAACAATATCGGATACATTGCTAATTCTTCCAAAGAACGTAATGCTTTCATTTACACCCGACTGAACAGCCATTTGCTCTAGCAAACCCCTGTCAGGACCATCTCCTATCATTGCAGCACGAATCCCGGGAAACTCTTCTTTCAGGCTGGTAACCAGCCTCACAAACTGATCCGGTCTTTTGTACTCTGTAAGTCTTCCAACAAAAACAAGATCATACTCACGCTCGTCAAGGTCTTTTAATAGCACGTCATCCTCAACACTACCGGTAATAATAGCTATTTCGCGTGAGTACCCTGTTTTTCTGATAAAGTCTCTGGCATCACAACCTCTTACTATAACCAGATCAAATTGCCTCACAACAGCAAACACCAGCTTCTCTATCCAGGCGCTAGCACCTCCCAGAGCTACCAGTAACGGATTTTCAGCAGCCCATCCTCCACCTTCAAGCTCAAGCGGACCTGATGTATCCTGATAACAGGATGGCCGATTAAAAATTCGAGCAGCAATCAGGGCCGTTATCGCCGCCGGGAATATATGGTAGCCCATGTACAAATCAGGTCTGTATTTAAAGCCACAACGTATGGTCCAGATAAACTTGGCCAGGGCACGTGAAAACAGTCGGGACATCCAGACGGGTGGGCATTCATATGTAACACCCTCTACATCAGCAACTCTTTCATCACATACCAGGATAATTTCCCCGGTTTCACTCATGCTCAATGGTAAAATATGTGCAAAAAACCAGTTGGGATTATGAAAAGTACCCACAACCAGTATATTGCCACTATTTGTCCAGACCTTTCTCTTCCTGAGCCCAAATACTTTCGATAGAATAATCGTTGCACTGTAAATCACACTCAATGCAGACCATGCCACAGCTCTTTTTAATAAATATTTCATATTCACTATCTGTTTTGCTATAAAGTTAACAAGCCGACCTGATAATAGATTTATAAACAGCAACCGTACGACGCGCAACCGATTCTGGGTGATATTTACTCAATGCTTCTTTCTGAGCCGCACTCGACATCTTGCTGTACATATCTTCATCTTCTAATAATTTTAAAATGCTGTCCGAAAAGCCTGACCTGTCATCCGGGTCCACAAGAAATCCTGTTACGCCATTCTCGATCATGTAAGGCATGCCACACACATTGGAGGAAATCACCGGTACGCCTACCGCCATGGCCTCAGCTATAGCCATAGGGGCATTTTCCTGTTTTGACGGCAAGACAAACACAGAGGCCTGTGCCAATTCATTATTTATTGCCATCTGGTCTATTCTACCAAGAAGCGTTACATATGAAGAAAGATTATGTTTGTTGATGATTGATTGTATCTTCTTGAAGTAGTCCGGGTCACTCGCCTCACCTGCTACATGCAATGATATATTGTTGATTTTTGCCAGTACTGCCGGCAGTGATTCCAGCAATCTAACCAGATTTTTCCTGGGGTTCAGCCATCCTGCAAAAAATATTCTCCCCTCTACACGATTTCGTTGTGCGTGGAAGTAACTCTCGGATATTGCATTTTCAATATTATAGATTTCAGCATTCGTGTATTTTTCTATTTCTTTTCTGACATATGGAATAATTGAGATAATATGCTTCTGTTTTTTCAGGCCCAGCTTTTCTACCTGTTTCCATATTAGCGATCTGATACGCCAGAACCTGTTTTTTTCAGTAACAAGGTTCAGGCTGTCAAACCCATGAACAGTAAATACTGACGGCACACCTACCTCCCCCATCCCGAGTCCGTAGGTTTCCTGAAAATGAATCACATCCGGGTGAAGAGATAACATGTATTCTCTGAGTTTTTTCTTTCCAGGCCCGGTAAGTATATCAATAAACATGGGGACACTATTACCAGGAAGCCTGTGTATAGTGATACCCTCCTGCTTATCTATCGAGACCGCATCACAATCCTGTTCGATTGTTACTATGTGCAATTCAATATCTGGTATAGATAACAGCGCACGCGATAGCCCAATCGTAGCGGTTTCTACACCCCCTCTCGGATGATTAATATCAACAGGAAAACGGCTAAACATCACAACTTTCATTTTTCCAAAATCTCCTGACATGAGCAATTAGCTAACTGAGCTGCTTACCTGGCAAAACTAAATTTCTTCATATATCCCGAAACTTTTATTCGTTGCCCTGGGGTCAGCAAGAATTTCCAGTACAGGAAAATCAGCACAACCCCACCAGATAATAATGCCCCTGTCAGGGCCAGAAAAAGCTGATCATATAGAAGCGCCCTGTTCAACAAAATTATACCCAGAAAAACAGAACATGTTAATACGGGAGTAAAGAAGGCCCGGCTCAGATACTGGTAAAAAGGTATACCAATTATCCTGCAGGCGTATATGGGTAAAACCAAACCCGTACCGATCACTTCCGGTAATACTATAAGGCTTGCGGCATTCATTAAAGTCCATTCCGTTCCATTAATATAATAATATCCAGGCAAGAAAACCAGAAGTGATACAATGAATGATATAAATCCAACCCGACCATGCATATTCATACCCATCAGGATTCTGATAATAGCCTGCTGAGAGGCTGGCAGGAATGCACCCATTGCCAATAGTATTATCAGCGGGTGATTTACATAATTACTTCCCATCCAGACGCCTATTACAACATCTCCAAACACAGCAAGCAGCATTAATAGTGGCAGCGTGATTGCAACGCTAGTACGGGTTGTCTCGAGAACAAAGTCACGCAGTTCCTGGTCATCTCCTGATGCCTGTATCGCACCTGCGATTGGCGTTAATACAAAACTGAAACGGGATATAAAAGAGTCTATATATTTAACCAGGGCCACAGGCCTGGTAAATATCGCCAGTGCGGCCGGCCCCATAGATGCCGCTACAATTATATTGATCGTCTGAAGAAGAAATATTCTTGGCAGGGTTATAACATGCGTCTTAATGCCGAACAAAAACATCTCTTTGGCAATAGCCATTTTTGTCAATGACAATTTTACCGTGATATCAGGACACAGTTTCCTGGTTACAAAATATCTTACCAGCATAAAAACAGAGGTTACTATAAAATACACAGCTCCCAGACTGACCAGACCGCCTCCGACAAGTAATGCTATGATCATACCTGTAGTGCTGGCAATCCTTGATAAGGAGAATATTGCATTGACAACATCCCAGCGATGGTAGCCTGTGAGAACACCTTTGGAGGCATCAAATAGCATTTCTACTGACATACTCGCACCCAGCAATAATACTACCCAGCTGGCCACACCAACCTGATCACCAAGTCGGTCAGAAAAGTAGACAGGAATGAGAAAGAACACGATGACAGATGCCGTTATCACAAACAGTGCCAGTACAGCTTGCATTACAACTACTGTTGAGACTGCCTGATTCAGCTTATGCAGCTCACCGGTCGTCCTGTATCCTGGCACAAACCTGTTCAGCGCACCAGAAAGCCCAAGACCAGATATGCCGATATAATTTATAAAAGTCCAGCAAAAATCCCAGATTCCTAATGCAAACTGTCCTGCATAGTTATCGATTAATCGTGGCATGATAAAGCCGGATACCAGGAATACCAGGTAAGTTACCCAGCCTGTCAAAACGTTTTTAACTATCTTGTCACGTCCAGTAAGATCTTCTGGTTTGTTAGTTTGTTCTGGCTTGATGGAGTCGGTCATATGTTACTTCGAAATCTTAAGGAAGCGACCTGTAGGCCAGATATTCTTTACAAAAATCAGCAGGTTCTTTAACGATTTCCTACCTATAAACAAATCGTAGCACGCTCTCTCACGGCTCCCCCAGCGTCGTTTGTGTTCAGTATATCCACCCAGAAAGTCATATTCTGTTAGTCCCTCTCTTACGCACTCATCGGTAACATGCAAGCGCAGGACATTACCTGCCCCGGATAAATGCTCCGGGTCAAATCCTTCTTGTAACTGACAATAAATATTGTTATATACATAGCCTATCTGAACTGCCTTTATCACACCTTCTTGATGCAGGACATAGAGACGTAGCCATCCATTTTCAAGCGCAGCCGTTGCAAAATGACGATAAAAATCCATCTCCCAGGGCAAACGCTCAAACATTCCTTTCAGTCCTTTGGACTGCCATCTGATATTATGTAATTTGAACAGCACATCAAGGTATTGATCTATTTCTTTTCTATTTTCACATTTTGTTATGTGTACTTCGCCATAAACAAGTACTTTTTTCAGATCTCGCCTCAGTTGTGAACGCTTGTTGCGAGATAGTGAATTTATACTTTCTTTCTTATAGTTTCTCAGATCTATCGAGCTTGAATTATTTTTCCTGCTGTTTATATAATATTTTTTCTTTACTATGCCATGAATATTTCTTGCCTGGCCACCAAATACTCTTACACCTTTCATCCACATCCAGTCCCATTCGCCAGCATGTGATTCGAGCATGTTAACGATTAAATTATATATATTTTTTGATTCATGTTCTTTGGAAATTATCCAGGCAGGATATTCTGAACCACTGGCAGAATCACCTATTACGTGGAGCACCTTGTACCTTACTATATTAAGCAGCCTGTACTCGGTTTGATAAAACGGAACCAGACCAATGAGATTATCGTTATCCTCTCTTACTGTAATCACAAAGGGTTCGATATCATCTATACAGGTATCCTTCCAGACACTAACCCATTCCCATCGCAAAAATATTGTATCGGCCCATGAGTCAGATAATAAATCATTCCATTGGTCTGATATGGCAACCAGCCCATCCCAGCTTCTGATTAACTCCAGCTTCACAGGCTTATGAGTATCAACACGCTTATTCATAACCCAGTTGTTTATTGGAATCACCAGCTATGGATGCGAATACATCCAGCGCTTCCATTCCCAGGCTCTGTTTCCATTTTTCATCGAGTCTGATTTCACTGGTAGAACCTAATCTCATTGAGTTTCCCAGAATATGATGGCTGGTATTCCTGAAATCAGTATTTACCAGAGATTTATCTATGCCAATAAACTCAAAAATATCAGTTAGCACAGCATCTGGCTCCTGGCACAAATCCTCATATACGACCGACATTAGCTGCTCGGGCAGCAAGTATGTTTCCATTTTCCGTATTTCGTTAATAGAATGTAACCACTCTTTAGCCGCTATATTCATTCCGACTTCATAATGTCGCATAAAGGAATTAGTTACACCTCTGCCATCACGTATCAGATTAATAACTTTTACATTCCAAAGTCCGGACTGATTCAGAAATTGCAGCCGTACAGGATCTTTAGAACCATCAAGAAAAACTCTACCGCCCTGTAGCTCGCATACAGCAGCTATCATTTTTTCTATCTTGTCAAGTATGTCTGATCGTTTTTTCATACAATCAGACATCAGCGAGAAAGCTGATTTCCTTGAAAACTCAAACAGTCTGCCTCTCACGCTCGAATGCAGCAACTTGTTACATAGTTTTGACTCTGATTTAAAGTTTGTTCCAAATTGGTGAAAATCCAGTGGTGCATTTTGTTCCTGCATGCTTTCCTGCAAGTGACTCCAGAACTGGCATTCCTTTAGCAAAGACCCGCATGAACAGGAATAGCTATCTATGTCACCCATTGAGGTAGCCTTCAATTCACCTATGGTTGAGATTTCAGGATGCGTCGCCAAAAGATAGGTCAACAAGGTTGACCCGGAGTAACTGGGTGACATGATATAAATCAGATCACGCTTATTCCCGCTATTATTCGAATTATTCATGCAAGCCCTGTTATTATTCGTTTGGTTATGGCTATATGTTCAGTCTGGTAAACTTAGTCAAAAGGGTGTCGCAAAACGATTGTTTCTACCCGGTCAGGGCCGGTAGAGATAATATCCACCGGTGTTTCTACAATATCTTCAATCCGTTTCAGGTAGGCCCGGGCATTTTCCGGTAAGCCATCATAGTTCTGTACACCTACCGTTGACTCATCCCAGCCTGGCAAGTCTTCATAGACAGGCTTGCATGCCTCAATGGCTTCGGCACCAACCGGGGGAACTTCTACCAGCTCGCCATTATACTGATATCCGGTACAGACACGTATGGTCTTCAGACCATCCAGCACATCCAGCTTGGTGATGCAAAGACCGCTGATACTGTTTATACGGACTGCCCGGCGCAGGGATACGGCATCAAACCAGCCACAGCGACGTGCACGACCAGTTGTCGCACCAAACTCATGCCCCTGTGTTGCCATATGCTCACCGGCTGCGTCCTGGTGCTGCTCTCCGTCATAAAGCTCTGTTGGGAACGGGCCGCTACCGACACGAGTTGTGTATGCCTTGGTGATACCCAGTACATAATCCAGGTCCAGCGGGCCACTGCCACTGCCGCAGGCCGCA
>DRJJ01000222.1 GCA_011052255.1 Gammaproteobacteria bacterium
CCGCCGTGCTCTGGGGAAAACCACTCTCGGGACTTTGTAGTGACCGTAAAATGCCGTTCACAACGTGAATCACATCATCCTTGCGCGTGCGCAGATAAGGATCATCCATTTCTTCAAAAACGCCGACCAGCGCATCACGCTGTAATTTCAATGCCCATTCTGCATTACAGCAACTTTCACGTATTGTTTCGGCCGGCACCTTGCGTAGCGCCGAATCATCCAGCATTAACAGATGTGTATCGATGAATGCGGCAATATCGGCCGGAGCTGATGCCGGTATGCGCTCACGCACTGACCTGAGCTGGGCAATGGTCGTGTCCACGGCCTGACTGAAACGTTCTATCTCGGCCTCTACCAAATCTTCAGCCAGCGTATATGAGGGTACTTCGGGTACCCCGCGCTCAAGCAGGCTGATGCGGCCGATTGCAATACCGCAGGATACGCCGATACCGGCAATAGAAAAATTCATACTTCTTCACCAAAACGCTCGTTGACCAGTTTTGCCAGCGCCTCGATCGCCAGGTCTTCGTCAGCACCCTCTGTATGTATTACTATCTGTGTACCCTTGGATGCAGCCAGCATCATCACTCCCATAATGCTTTTGCCATTCACACGCTGGCTGTCCCGACTAACCTCGACGACAGCCTTGAATTCGGATGCCAGGGTCACAAATTTTGCTGCAGCACGCGCGTGCAAACCCAGTCTGTTTATGATTATGAGTTCACGACTTGCCATTGGCAGTAGTACTCCGTCAACGAGTATAGACAGGTTCAGTGAAACGATAAACGGGTGGCTGCCAGATATTACTGGTAGCCATTCCAGCTCAAGCAAGCACAAAACTGCTGCGTCCTGCTCACACCCCTTGCCGTGTTGGCACAAATGCGCCGGCATTGCAGACCATAATACCATCTCGGCCACCACTGAGCGCCTTCTCGGCAAGCTCATCCAGACCAAGCTGCGGATAATTCAGCACCCGTATCATCATCGGTAAATTGACACCGGCTATAACCCTGGAGTCTAGCTTCTTACATAACTGGCAGGCAATGTTACTGGGCGTAGAACCATAAACATCAGTCAATACCAGTACTCCATCTCCCTGGTCCAGAATGCGGCAACACGACCTGGCCCGCGCCTGTACGGTATCCATATCATCCTGGTGTGCAACAGACAGTGCCTCCATACGCAAGCGTTCCGAGCCCAGCATTTCGCGTGCCGCAGCAACCAGGTTTTCAGCCAGATGCTCATGGGTTATTACCAGTAATCCAACACTCATGACAGCTCCCTGTGCCTGACCAGTACTTCCGGTCGGGTTTTTCTGAAATCCTGTGCCAGTACTTCTGCCAGATATACTGAACGATGTTGCCCGCCAGTACAACCAATGGAGATGTTCAGATAACTACGATTCTCGCGCTCGAATACCGGAACCCAGTGCTGCAGAAATTCAGCAATTTGCCGGTGCATGTCGTGTACCAGCTCATGCTGCTCCAGATAGTCAACAACAGCCTGATCACGGCCGGTCAAGTGCCTTAGTTCTGCCTGCCAGTGAGGGTTGGGTAAACAACGCACATCAAACAGGTAATCTGTATCGCCAGGGACACCATGCTTGAAGCCAAATGATTGAAAAAGTATTGAAAGTGTACGGGCTTCATCATGCAAAACACGCTGCCTGACCAGTTCGCTTAATTCATAAATAGTGGTATGTGAGGTGTCAATAAACAGATCGGTCTGATCACTTATTGGTTCCAACAACTCTTTTTCCAGCTCGATTGCATCAGCCAGGGACACCAACTCATTGGTCAGGGGATGCCTGCGACGAGTCTCACTAAAACGTTTTAGCAATGTAGACGTTTCCGCCTTCAGGTAGATCATATCGATCTGGGTACCATGCTTGCGTATGCTTTTTATCATTTCCGGAAAATGCTTCAGATCCTCCGGGTTATTGCGCGCATCTATACCTACCGCAACTTTTCGATGCAGCTCCCCCCACATACCAGCCAGTTGATCACCGATTCCCTTGAGCATCGCCACAGGCAGATTATCGATACAATAATAGTTGATATCTTCCAGCGTATGCAGGGCAATACTTTTACCCGACCCCGACAGACCGGTCACAATAATCAGTCGCTTATTTTTTGTTGTGGATGGCACGCTGTTGTCGCTCCTTGAAATCCTTAACTGCATCATATCCCCGGCGCAGCAGATTATGATTACGCACTGCCGTTTCTACTACAATAGATAAATTTCGGCCTGCGGCCACAGGCAAAGTCAACTCGGCTATATCAACCCCCAGTATGTCCCGGCTGGAACGGCTGCCACTCATCCGGTCTACGTAATGCATATCCTCATCATTGATCGGAACCAGCTTCAGGATCAGACGTAAATTCTTGCTATGCTTGATTGCACTGTTACCGAATAACTCTCTTATATTCAGCACACCCAGACCACGTACTTCAATAAACTCCCACAATAGATCAGGGCATAGTCCCTCAATTATATCTGTCGAAACCCGGTGACATTCAATGACATCATCGGCTACCAGCCTGTGCCCCCTGCTGATCAGCTCCAGCGCCGTTTCACTTTTACCAATTCCACTCTCACCAGTCAGCAGTACGCCCGTCCCCAGCACTTCCATAAACACGCCATGCAAAAGCAGATGTTCGGAAACCTGTCCATGCAGGCAATACCGTAACTGGGCTATCAAAACATCTGCATCCAGTGAGCTTTTTAATACAGGCACCTTGTGGGACTGCATCATCTTTACCAGCTCAGCATCTGCTGCCAATCCTGCGGCTATTACCAGCATAACCATGTCCGGCTGTATTGCAATTTCTGCCAGTTGTCCGTTTCGCGAAGACACCGTCAACGCGTCAAGATATGACATTTCACGGCGGCCAATAACCTGTATCCTTGCCGGTCGCACAGGGTTGTAATGTGAAACAAGGGGCGTAACCGTTTGGCTGGTATCTTCTGCGTAAAGAGGCCGGTCAGCATTGTCCTGACCGGTCACCCATTCCAGCCTCAAACGTAACCCCAGTTCGTCGATCAACTCTGCCGGTGTTTGTGGTCCGCTCATATTGTTTTGCCCGGCTATGGGTATTATGCGTACACGCTGATCACGTGGAAAACAGCTTGTCCATTTCCTGACTGTTCATCAGCACATCAAACAACTGCGCCTTGTCCCCACTCTGTCGTAATTTCTGACACAGTGCGTCGTCATCAAACATCCGTGCCAACCCAGCCAGTAGTTCAAGATGTTCATCAGTAAAGTGATCCGGTACCAGCAGCGCAAATAATAGATCTGCAGGCTTTTGATCAATTGCATCGAAATCCACCCCATTGTGTAATTTTATGAAGGCCCCCATAGCCTGCTCCCGGCCAGGCAGGCGTGCGTGTGGTATCGCAACACCACGGCCCAGGCCGGTACTTCCAAGCCGTTCACGCTCTGTCAGACCTTCAAAAATCTCGCTGGCATCCATCTCATCGACATTTCTGGCCAACAGATCACTCAGTTCCTCCAGTGCCCGTTTTTTACTACTGGCGTGATAGTTACAAACCACACGATCCGGA
>DRJJ01000223.1 GCA_011052255.1 Gammaproteobacteria bacterium
GCCGACTACGGCAAAAGCGTTACGTTGCGTGGCACCCATACTGGCGTTCCCCAAAGTTAATGGGTTGATTCAGATCCTGCTGCAGGCTGCTGGTTTTGTGCATACAGGGCTTCAAAATTGACCGGTTCCAGTAATAACGGAGGAAAACCGCCGCGTGTGACCATGTTGGACACGGTTTCACGGGCGTAAGGAAATAAAATGTTCGGAATATAGATACCCAGCATTGAATTGACACCGGTCGCGTCAAAGCCTTTCAGGGTAAAAATACCGGCCTGCTGGATTTCTACCAGAAAGGTGGTGGACTCATTTTCCTTGGCAGTTACCGTTACACTCAGCACCACCTCGTAGACACCCTCTTGCAACTCGGTGTGGTTAACCGCCAGTGTAAGCTGTATCGCCGGTTTGGGGTTGGTCTGGAAAACCTGCGGTGAATTGGGCGACTCAAATGATGAATCCTTCAGGTAAATATTGTGGATTGCGAATTCCTGCTGAGGATCTGATGCGGCTGTGTTTTCTTCTGTTGTCATGTCGGTATCTGTCTTTATAAATTAGGAGAATCTGATATAACGTAAATGCGCTGGCGTACGCTGTTAAGTCTTGACCAGCGGCAAATTGTCACGCTGCCATGCAACCACTCCGCCACGCAGGTTATAAACCTTCTCAAACCCCTGCTTACGTAATTTGGCAGCCGCGCTGTTCGATCGGTTACCGCTGCGGCAGTAGGTAATAATCGGGCGATTTTTGTACTTTTCCAGCCGTTTCAGACTGCTATCCAGCTGGCTGAGTGGAATGTGCTGCGAATTGATGATTTTTCCTTCGGCGTGTTCTTTGTCCTCACGGATATCAAGCATGATCGCGTTATCGTGGTTGATCATGCGCGTTGCGTCAGCCGGGCCCACGCTGGTTGCCACGCCGTTCAGGCGGCGAATCTCGCCGAGAATCAGCATTACCACCAGTACTGCGAACAGGGTGGTCAGAAGGATATGATTGACGGTGAATTCAGCCAATTGAGACATGGGCAGGGTTACCTTTAACTTACGTAAGCAGGATCAGGGTGCGGCAAGGAGTATATACGCATCAGGGAATTCAGGCCAACCCAGGCTGGTGGCCGGTAATACCCCTATATGATCAATAGAGTTTAGTTTATTCTGGTGCTACAAAACACTTCCCGCATCATACCAATCAGGCGCAGGGTGCGGTGATCTTCCACCCGGTAATACACCCGGTTGGCATCCTTGCGTGAGGCGAGTATGCCCTTGTCACGCAAGATGGCCAGATGCTGGGATATATTGCTTTGTGAGGTTCCAACGTGTTCGACGATGTCCTGTACGCTTACCTCGCGGTCACCCAGGGTGCACAGTATTTTAAGGCGCAAGGGGTGAGACATGGCCTTTAATGATCGTGATGCACGTTCGATGTCGTCGTCTTGTGTAATAAGCAGTTCGGTTTCAGAATTCATGAGATGGCCTGCTGTGTCTGTTTTACGCTGATTGAACACTGTGTCGCTCCTCACCAGGCCCACCTTGTCGGGACAGCTCGGTTGGTGATATTTCAATTGATGTTGTGCCTACATACTGCGTTTTTAATAATGGATGTCTTTATAAGTGGAACATTATACAATAATACAATGTTTATGCAGCCACTTTCTTTCGTTTTTGCCAGATTAATGGGTTACACGGGCTGGACTTTGTCTAAAATGCAGCACAATTTAATATGATTATCCAGGAACAAGCACAGTATGGCAGTTAGCAAAAAGCCCTTGGCCTTGATCATTTTTGACGGCTGGGGATACAGTGAATCACCTGAAAGTAACGCGATTATGGCCGCAAACAAGCCGGTCTGGGATCGGTTATGGGATCAGTATGCGCACACCCTGATCAAGACCTCTGGCGCAGCAGTTGGCTTACCCGGTGACCAGATGGGTAACTCCGAGGTCGGGCATCTGAATCTGGGTTCAGGGCGCGTGGTGTACCAGGAATTTACCCGTGTCAGTCGTGCGATACGCACCGGCAGTTTTTTCACCAACAAAACCCTGACCGATGTGGTTGATCTGGCCATGGAGCAGGATAAGGCGGTGCATATACTGGGTCTGCTGTCCCCAGGTGGGGTGCACAGCCATGAGGAGCAAATTTTTGCAATGGTACGGCTGGCCGCCGACCGGGGAGCACGCAAAATCTATGTGCATGCCTTTCTGGATGGTCGTGATACCCCTCCTAAAAGCGCAAAGGCCTCACTACAGGCAATCCAGGCTGTATTTGATGAGCTGGGCGTGGGTCGTATCATATCGCTGGTCGGGCGCTATTATGCGATGGATCGCGATCATCGCTGGCCACGCATCAAGGCGGCATACGGCCTGCTCACGCTGGGTAAGGGAAGATTCATCGCACCCGACCCGGAGTCCGGGCTGGAACAGGCTTATGAACGAGGCGAGACCGATGAGTTTGTGCAACCCACCTGTATCGTAGGTGACAATGAAACGCCGGTACGCATTGAAGATGGTGATGTGGTGGTGTTTATGAATTACCGCTCTGACCGCGCACGGCAAATCACGCGGCCGTTTATCGACCCTGACTTTGACAGCTTTGAGCGGGAATACGTGCCTGACCTGGGTCGTTTTGTGAGCCTGACCGAGTACAGTGCCGAATTCAATATTCCGGTCGCATTCCCGGCCGAGCGTATGAACAACGTGTTTGGCCAGGTGCTGTCACATCACAGCATGCGTCAGCTGCGCATCGCCGAGACAGAAAAATATGCCCATGTGACATTTTTCTTCAATGGCGGCGTCGAAACACCCTTTGAAGGCGAGGATCGCATACTGATCCCGTCGCCACAGGTCAAAACCTATGACCTGCAACCGGAAATGTCCGCGCCGGAGTTGACCGACAAGCTGGTTGCTGCAATTGAGTCTGGACAGTACGACGTCATTATATGCAACTACGCCAATCCGGACATGGTCGGCCATACCGCAAAAATGGATGCAACCGTGAAGGCCATCGAAGCGCTGGATATGTGTCTGGGGCGCGTATATGATGCAATGATGGCAGCAGGCGGCGAAATGTTGATTACAGCAGATCATGGCAATGCCGAAAAGCTGAATGATCCGGATACCGGGCAGGCGCATACCGCCCATACCAGTAATCCGGTGCCATTAATATATGTTGGCAGCCCGGCTGTCCTGCAGGATAAAGGCTGCCTGGCCGATATTGTGCCGACCATGCTGAGCCTGCTTGATATCGACAAACCGACAGAGATGACCGGCCACAACCTGCTAGAATCCGCTACGGAATGAGCCCGGGCGCCGGCACACTAGCCCGCTGTAAGCTGTTCATACCCTCCTCTGCCCTAAAATATAGTAACGGGAAATATCGCTTTTGCCTGGTCGCACTGGCTCTGCTGCTTATATTACCGTTCAGTGCACGGGCGCAGCAGGATCAGTCGACCGAGCTTGAAGCGCTAAAGCTGCGTATCGAGGATGCGCGTGAGGAAATGCAGGGTACGCGTAGCCGGCGCGATAGCGCTCAGCAATTGCTTAAACGTACGGAAACCCGTATCGGGAAAATCAATCGTGAACTGCGGCGCTTGCGTCGAGATAGCCGTGCAGCGAAAAAAAATCTGCAGGCACTGAAGCGCCAGCAGGTAGCCGAGCGCAAAAGTCTGTCGAAGCAACGTGATTTGCTGGGTAGCCAGATCCGGGCTCGCTATGTGATGGGCAGACAGGAACAGATCAAGATCTTGCTGAACCAGACCGAGCCGAGCCGGGTGCAGCGAGTACTGGTTTATTACGATTATCTCAATCGTGCACGTTTGCGAAATATAGCTAGTGTCAACCGGCAACTGGAAAAGTTGCTGACGTTGGAAACGGATATTCTGTTGCAGCAAAAAAAGCTTGGACAGTTACTGCAAACACGTAAACAGGCGCGAAGTGACTTGAAAAGTCAGCGTAAACAGCGCAAAAAAATCCTTACGAGCCTGAACAAAAAACTCAAAAACAAACAGGTGGCTTTGCAGCGACTGCTGGAAAATGAACGTCGTTTGCAGCAGGTAATAAGTGATATAAATGATCTCAACGACCTGAATGACCTGAGGGAGACGACAGAAGAGGTTCCTCAAGCGGCGCGTGAGCAGCGCCCCTTTAGTCAGCTAAAAGGCAAGCTGCGTTGGCCAACCGAGGGTCGCCTGCGTGCTCGCTTTGGCAAGCGTCGTAGCGGGCGTGGCGACAGCTGGAAAGGGGTACTCATCAGCGCCGCCAGTGGCCAGCCAGTATCGTCGGTTGCGTATGGCCGGGTAGCCTTTGCAGACTGGTTGCGTGGTTACGGGCTGCTGGTGATCGTGGATCATGGCGATGGTTACATGTCCCTGTATGGCCATAACCAGAGTATTTACATGGAAGTGGGTGAATGGGTAGATGCTGGCAGCATTATTGCCAGCGTTGGAGACAGTGGCGGACAGACCCGGACCGCCCTGTACTACGAAATACGTCAGCAGGGCCAGCCGATTGATCCCCAGGCCTGGAGTGCTACCCGAAAACCTTCTCTGGCCCGTACGGCATCAAGACCCTGATCGAACCACTACACAAAACAGGGAAATTATTGATTTCAAATGCCATTATCATTTCCGGAAAGGGAACAACTATGCTATGTTGCGATCATATGTAAGTAATGTATGGGTGTTAACCGGATATGTGACTACGGGTAGGCATGGATCAGGTGATTCTCGCGGTTGCCTTATTTGTATCAGACCTTATTTGTATCAGATTGGAACTCAACGCACTATTACAGATAAAGCTGCTGAATATGAGCTGAGCCAGCCATTATCTTTTCCGGATAAATGCCGATACAAACAATATAGTTAACTGTGCCGGTGTATACAGCAAAACCCGCCCATCCCCGGGCAGTTTCTGTCATCAGCAGGAGAGATGTTTGAATGAGTAGCAGATCACGATTTTTTGCAACCATTAGTCTGGGTGTGGTAGTTGGCCTGACGGCCAGCTTTGGCAGCGGCGTTTTTGCCAACCGTTCAGCAGAAGATAATCAGATACCGCTGGAAGCCCTGCGTGCATTTACCGATGCCTATACGCGCATAAAGAATGACTACGTGGAAGAGGTGGATGACAAGGAACTACTGGAAAATGCGATACGTGGCATGCTCTCGGGTCTGGACCCACATTCATCCTACCTGAATGGAGAAGAATTCAAGGACCTGCAAATTGGTACAACCGGTGAATTTGGTGGGCTGGGAATTGAGGTAGGCATGGAGTCCGGCTTCATCAAGGTTATATCACCGATAGATGACACGCCGGCAGAACGCGCAGGTGTACATGCCGGTGACCTGATCATCCGCCTGAATGACGAGCCGGTGAAAGGCAAATCGTTGAGCGATTCAGTCAAGATCATGCGTGGCAAACCGGGCAGCAAGATAGTTTTGACCATCATCCGCGAAGGTGAAGAAAAGCCGCTTAAGCTTACGATAGTTCGTGCCGTGATCAAGGTGACCAGTGTCAAAAGCCGCATGCTAGACAAAGGCTACGGTTATATCCGCGTTACCCAGTTCCAGTCCAATAGTGGACCCAACCTGGTCAAGGCCGCGAGTGAGCTAAAGAAAAAATACGGTGGACCACTCAAAGGTATGGTGCTGGACCTGCGTAATAACCCTGGCGGTGTACTGAGTGCTGCTGTGCAGATATCTGATGCGTTTATGAATAAGGGTCTGATTGTCTATACCGAAGGCCGGGTGAACGATTCCAGGTTACGTTTTAACGCTGCACCGGGTGATGTTCTGGATGGGATGCCTCTGGTTATACTGATAAATGGTGGTTCCGCCTCTGCGTCTGAAATCGTGGCCGGGGCATTGCAGGATCACAAGCGCGCCATCCTGATGGGCACACGTAGCTTCGGCAAGGGCTCGGTACAAACCATCATGCCTGCGCGTGGCGGTACCGCAATCAAGCTGACCACGGCACGTTATTACACACCTAACGGTCGTTCTATCCAGGCCGAGGGCATTGAGCCAGATATCGAAGTCAAGCGTCGACGTGTATCGGCTGTGGTAAAGCCTGTTATCGAAACCTTGAAAGAAAAGGACCTGAGTGGTCACCTCACGAATGGGCATGAGGGTGACAAAAAAGATGACAAGAAAGGTAAGGACAAAGATGACAAGAAAGGTAAACTGGCACAGGACGACTATCAACTGTTCGAAGCACTTAACCTGTTAAAGGGACTTAATATCGCCAGACAGTTTGTGCCCTGATTTGATAACAGGGTGTTACTTATCATGACAACCAGGGACGGCTATCATGCGCTTTAACGTTTGGCTGGCTGGCCTGTTACTTGTACTGGCTGGCGGACCATTGTCTGCCGCCCGGCAACCGGTTATCGCGATTATCATTGATGACCTTGGCATGCAGTATAACCGCGGTATGCAGGTTGCCAGGTTGCCAGCCGAAATAGCCTGCTCGATTCTGCCACACTCCCCTTATGCAAAAGACATCGCCAGCCAGGCTCATCGTCAGGGCAAGGAAATTTTGTTGCACCTGCCAATGCAGACCGAGCAGGGCCACCTGCTGGAAGCAGGCGCACTGACAGTTGCGATGAGTCGGCAGGATATGATTAACGTTTTACGGCAGGATCTGGCCAGCATACCGTACGTTCAGGGCATCAATAACCATATGGGCAGCCTGCTGACACAGCGATCGCAGGCAATGGACTGGTTAATGTATGCCGTTAAACAGCATGACAAACTGTATTTTGTTGATAGCCGTACCACGGCTGCTACCGTTGCATTGCAATCAGCACGCGCACACCGTATACCCAGTACCCGACGCGATGTATTTCTGGATCATGATCCGCGTCCGCAGGCAATTCGGATACAGCTAAAGCGCCTGTTGCAGCACGCTCGCAAATACGGATCGGCAGTGGCTATCGGTCACCCGCATGTTGATACCCTTAAGGTTCTGAGTGAATGGCTGCCGACACTAGAGGCGGAAGGTGTTCAACTGGTGCCGGTTTCCAGTATTATCAAGCAACGCGAAAACAGGAGTCATCAGATATGGCACGCGTACTGGTCCCCCTCGCAGAAGGCTGTGAAGAACTCGAAGCAGTAACGGTTATTGATTTACTACGCCGTGCTGGTATAGAGGTCATCAGCGCCGGCCTGGAGCAAGGCTCGATCAAGGCGTCGCGTGGCATGGTACTGGTTCCCGATATGACACTGGATCAGGCACTCGATTCGGCGCAGGCTGATTACGACATGGTGGTGCTACCTGGTGGACTGCCCGGTGCAGATCACCTGAACAATGACAGCCGCATACAAAAATTGATCACAGAAATGAATCAACAACAGCGTTATGTTGCGGCAATCTGCGCAGCACCCAAAGTGCTGGCCCGTGCCGGTCTGCTAAATGGCAGAAAGGCGACAGCCTATCCAGGGGTATTGCAGGCGCTGGCAGTGCCAGGCCTGAGCTTTCAACAGGAGACGGCCGTCGTAGTTGATGAGAAAGTGATTACCTCACGCGGCCCGGGTACGGCAATGAATTTTGCACTGACATTGATAGAAATTCTGGTCGGGCAGGATAAGCGCGATGAAGTTGAACAAGGCTTGTGTGGCTAGCGGGTTACCAGAAACAATTCGTTTAAATCTGCTTCTGCTGGACTCTAATAAAAAAATAGCAGGATATCTTTATGTCTAACTTTCGATTGTTATTATGGGCCATGTCTTTTTGCCTGTCTGCGTGGTTGCCCGTAGCCTATGCAGAACAGCAAGCTACAGATCCTGATGCCGTTACAGGTAGCCCGGAAAAAAATGAAGCTAAAAGTGAAAACAACGGAGATGAAACGCTTGAAATTGAGCGGATAGCAAAGCTGGAAAAAATAATAAAATCCGATAAAAAAGATCTGAAGGATTTAAAGAAGAGCCTGTCTGGACGAATAAAAATCCTTAAATTATTACAGAATGCGTTGAAAATGACGAAAGTCAAGCTCGACAGTGATACAGAAATGCTTGCGATTGCAAAGGAAATGAATGACGCGACCGAAGTAGCTTCTCTCGAAAAAGAATTACGCGTAACCGAAAGTGACTATGACTTGCTGGCAGGACAGACACAACTGGCATTCGAGGCAGAAAAAACGGTCAGGCATCAGATTGAGTTAATTGAAAACAGTATTATAAAAAAACAACAGACACTGGATGAATTTAAAGGCATAAAAAAGCGCGTTGTCGCTATACCCGAGCAAACGGTTCCGGCCGTAGTTGCCCCCAATGCGAATTCGTCCAGGGGCGCGCCACTATCTCCCATGCAGCTCATGATCCCGGGGATGTCACCTGCAGCAGTTGAGTCAGGTGGTACCGGAGCTGCACCCTCTCCCACAGAACAACTACAAACTGCAGAACAGGTTGAGGCCCGTAAACAGGCTGAAAAGAGCACTCGGGAGGCCCTGGAGGCGGAGCAGGTAGCAGTCGATTACATAGAACAGAACTCTGCTTTGATAGAGCGCGTCAAGTTAGCTGAAAAGTTGCTTGCAACTGATATGGAGTCCAGAGCTAACTTCATCAGGATTAATGAGATTCTCGAGAACAGATTACAAGAAGGGCCAAAAAAAGGATTCGATAAGGCGAGATTAAAAAAAATAAAAAAGAATATCGAATTAGTTAAGCAAGAAATAAAGAAGCTGAGTAAGGAAATAGAAAAGCGTAAGGGTAATATTGAGGCCGCGCAGGGAGAAATGGTTTCACTCCAGGAAGACCAGGAGTTATTGGCAGAAGAGGCACTGAAAAAAAGAGA
>DRJJ01000224.1 GCA_011052255.1 Gammaproteobacteria bacterium
CAAGCGAGAGCTGCATTGCGCGGCGTGTGAGCAGCCCGGTCGCGGGGTCAACCAGGCGGGTATTATCAACCTCGTTCTGCAGCGCGTTTGCGTGCTGTTGCAGGGTAAACAGCGCAGTCTGATCGGCGTAAAAATGAACGACTGGAGATGCTTCACTATCACCAGGTTGGGTATGGTGTGTCAGGTATTGTGACTGTCCCTGACCATCGCTTAGTTCAATCGTTTCTCCAGCTGTTAGCAGCGCGCTAACACGCGAGTCCTGACTATCGAGTTGCTGCATGTCGAGCAATGCAGTGAAACGCTCATTGGACCAGACTGCGACGCCCTGATGCTCTACCAGCACAGCCAGAGGGAAGTCAGCCAGTAATGCCGGTAAATCCAGTTGTTTCAGGATGTCTTTTACATTATCGCTCATGAAGATTTCGCCCCCTGCGCTCATTTATCTAACGGACCAATATTGTTGTACCCAATACTAACGGCATGCTGGATCAATACTTTAGCAGTGTTTTTAGCCTGATAGCTACAGTTGTCAGATTATTGACGATCGTACTATTACTGGTCATATTCTGAAGCTCGGCGAGCATCACCACGAACCTTGTCTGCCGGGTAGCGTGATTCATTAATGGCAATTTTTTTATCTGCCGCCTCCATTAAATTAACCCCAAGCTTATCCGAGATACGTACCAGATAGATAAAAATGTCAGCCAGCTCCAGTGCAACCGCATCCAGCGTCTGGCTATCCAGATCAGCACTTTGCTGTTCGGTGCGCCATTGAAAATGCTCCACAAGTTCGGCAGCTTCGGCTATCAGTGCCATACTCAGGTTCTTGGGGCTATGGAATTGATCCCAGTCACGCTCTGCTGCAAACGCGGCCAGGCGCTTGCGCAATGACTCCAGTGCCTGATTATTCATCTTAATGCCCTAAATATATAGTTGTAGCAGCCGATTAAATCAGAGAATGGTCCAGGCTTAAAGCCATATTAATAACAAGGGTAATATTGTAGTGATACTGCTGGCGATATTGTATGCCTGAACCCATACTGGGGCTAATGGTTAGTAACAAAACAGGACATGATCTGTCCACGCGCGAACAGGCCATTATTATTTCGTGCAACGAGGAATAATCCTTCCCGTAATGAAAATAGAACAAAAAAACACCTTATTCGTAATCGTACTGGTCATCGCTGTGTTGGCAGGCGTCTCGTCTGTGGTTTACATACTGCTGGGTGATTACCTGGATAGTGAGCTGGATGCGCGCATAGAAAATGGCCGCTCAGTATTTGTTGCGCAACAGCGTGAGGGGCTTGACCGTTTATACGAAAAAGCGCATGACCTGGCGCTACAGCTGTCATCGCGTGGGATTGATCATAAAACAGACGAACTTACATTACAGAATGCAATTAATGCCCTCGGGCATCAGTACAAAATGGAAGTAGCCGTTATTTATCTACATAGTGACCCGGTCATCAGGTCCGTGTATACACGCCGTGACGTATTGGCAAAACCGCAGGTAATCAGCAACGATGTTTTCAATTACCTGGTCGCCTCTACCGGAAAGACACATAGCGCCACCTCTGGTCAGTTATTTATAGCAGATACTTTTCTGCGTATTGTGGTGGTTCCAGTGAAGGATACTCAGGGTGAAGAGACGGGGATACTTTTACTGGCGGAGAAAATTGATGATTCAGCGGTAGAACAAATGGCACGTCATCTGGGTACGGGTGTGATGTTGATAAGCGGAGAAACAATCATAGGCAGTACTTTCAGCAGCCAGCCAGATATGTCCATGCTGGCTGGTGACGACGTATCTGGAGAGACTCAGAAATTTACGATGGAGGGTGAGTTGTATGAGGGCAGGATGTATATCCTGTACAACTATAAAGGAGGTATCGAAGTTGCCAGGCTGTTGCTGGCAACAAAAAAAAATCTGCTATGGCAGCCATTTATCGAACTGGCCCGTGTCGCAGCATGGCTGTCACTTTTAATTTTACTGGTGGTGGCACTGGCCGGAATAGCAGTTAGCCGACGCTGGTTGTCGACACCCATCAAGCAGTTACTTGCAGCGACGAATTCTATACAGCACGGTAACTACAAGGTGCCGATCAAGATAAACAGCAATGATGAAATAGGATTGTTGTCTGAATCTCTGAGTGAGATGCAGGTGCGGCTGGCCCAGTTACAGCAGGAAGAAGCATGCAGCAGGCAACGTTTTCATGATTTTGCTGAAAGTTCATCAGACTGGTTATGGGAAACTGATGCCACAGGCGATGTTACCTATGTGTCGATGAGCGTAAAGAAGGTGCTGGGTTACCAACCAGAGGAGCTGATTGGTAAACGACTGGACAAAATCCTGAGTACTGAATCCATGGCGGTATTTTCCGGGCTGGTAAAAGACAAGCAGCATCACGAACCTTTTCGTGATGTAGAAATATGGGTTAATTCTGCGGATGATATTCGCTATTGTATTCTGATCAATGCCGTACCTTTTTACAATGACAACCAGTTTCAGGGCTATCGTGGCACTGCCCGCGATGTCACCAAGATGAAGAATGATGAACAGCACCTGACGCGACTGGCAAATAATGACCACCTGTCGGGCCTGTCCAACCGGCGTCGCTTTCTGGAGGATCTGGAACGTGAAATCAGTCTGGCATTGAGAAATGGTTCAACCGGTGCGGTTCTGTTAATTGACCTCGACCATTTCAAAATGGTGAATGATACTGCCGGTCATGCGGCAGGTGACGAGGTGATCATTCAGGTCTCGGGTTACCTGCGACGTATCGCCCGCAGCACTGACCTGATCGCCAGGCTCGGCGGTGACGAATTCTGTCTTGCACTGCTGGGCGTTACCGAGGAACAAGCCATGGAGCGTGCGATGGAACTAATGAAAGGCATAGCCAGTTTAAAGCCAACCTATGGCGGAAAAATACTGAACACAACAGTCAGTATAGGCATGTCACTCTATTCAGTGCATGGCGAAACACCGATTGAATTACTGGCCAAGGCAGATAGCGCAATGTATGAAGCAAAGCAGGAAGGGCGTGACCGACTGCATTTATATGATGAACGCGCCATGACGCAAAAGACCATCGGCAGCCAGCTGGCATGGAAAGACCGGATGCTGGATGCGCTGGAGCATGATCGCCTGGTGCTTGCCTTCCAGCCCATCGTCTCAACCCGAAACCTGATTATTTCGCGCTATGAAGTACTGGTAAGATTGCGCGCAGAAGATGGACAGATATTCCCGCCGGGGCAATTTATCCCGTTGGCCGAAGAATTTGGCCTGATCTCCCGAATTGATAAAGTGATTGTACGCAAGGCCCTGCGTGCGATGAAGAAACAGTATGAGCATAATCCGCAGATCAGTTTTTCGATTAATCTTTCCGGACGTAGTGTCGGTGATCCGGACATGCTGTCACTGATAGAGGAAGAACTGACTGATGCGCGCTTCGATCGTCAGCAAGTAACGTTTGAAATTACAGAAAGTGCTGCAATCTATGATTTGAGCCGCGCGATTGCGTTTACACGCCGTATTCAGCAACTGGGCTGCCGTCTGGCACTGGATGATTTTGGTGTCGGCTTTTCATCATTTTCATACCTGAAACAACTGCATGCTGATGTACTGAAAATTGATGGCGCCTTTGTGCGTGATATTCATAATAATGAGGACGACCAGTTGTTTGTCAAGGCGCTGGTGGATGTTTCACGCGGCTTGAACATGAAGACCGTGGCTGAATTTGTTGAAACCCAGGAATGTCTGGATATGATACGCCAGCTGGGGGTGGATTATGCGCAGGGCTATTTCGTCGGCAAACCGGTAATCGGTTTGTTTGATAACAATGACGGTATTGAACTGACAGAAGACCAGGACAAACCCAATACCGCCTAGTCAGGCTCGCTGTACCAAGGGCCTAAGCCAGGCGATATTGCTTAAGCACCTGCCGTGCACGAACCACCGCCGCGCGCACCTGTTCTGGTGCAGTGCCACCAAGATGATTTCGGGCATTAACCGAACCTTCCAGGGTCAACACCTCAAATACATCGGCTTCAATAGAGGAATGAAAAGACTGCAACTCGCTTAGCTCCATTTCAGACAGATCGCGTTTGCTGTCAACGCCCAGTCTTACCGCACGCCCGACTACCTCGTGAGCATCCCTGAATGCCAGCCCTTTTCTAACCAGATAATCGGCCAGGTCCGTGGCGGTGGAAAACCCCTGCAACGCAGCAGCACGCATATTGTCAGCGCGTGTGGTGAGTGCCGGGATCATGTCGGCAAAGGCCATCAGGCTGTCATGTATCGTGTCGACACTGTCAAATAGAGGCTCTTTGTCTTCCTGGTTGTCTTTGTTGTAGGCCAGTGGTTGCCCCTTCATCAACGTCAGCAGGCTGAACAGATTACCGAACACACGGCCACTCTTGCCGCGCACCAGTTCCGGTACATCAGGGTTTTTCTTTTGCGGCATGATAGATGATCCGGTGCAGAACCGGTCCGGCAGGTCGATGAAATCAAACTGCGCCGACGTCCACAAAACCAGCTCTTCAGCAAAGCGTGAAAGATGCGTCATGATCAGCGCGGCCGCACTACAAAACTCGATGGCAAAGTCACGGTCGCTGACCGCATCCAGCGAGTTGTCACAGGGGTTGTCAAAACCCAGCGCATCGGCGGTGAACTGCCGGTCGATCGGATAGCTGGTGCCAGCCAGTGCTGCGGCACCCAGCGGTAACTGGTTCATGCGTTTGCGGCAGTCGGTCAGCCGGCCATAGTCACGTTGTAGCATTTCAAACCAGGCCATCATGTGGTGGCCAAAGGTAATCGGCTGCGCGACCTGCAAGTGGGTAAAGCCAGGCATAATGGTAGCGGCTTCACGCTCTGCCAGCTCGATCAGCCCCTGCATCAGACGCGTGAGTTGTGACAGTATGCTGTCGATCTGGTCACGCATATACAGGCGTATATCGGTGGCAATCTGATCATTGCGCGAACGGCCGGTATGCAGTTTCTTGCCGGCATCACCGATACGTTGTGTCAGCAGTGACTCGATATTCATATGAATATCTTCCAGCGCTACCGACCAGTTTATCTTGCCGGATTCTATATCAAGCTGTAATTGCTGCAAGCCCTCAATGATGGACTGACATTCTTTACTGGTCAGTATCCCGGTATGACCGAGCATACGCGCATGGGCAATCGAGCCTCGGATATCGTGCGCATACAGTCGCTGATCAAAACCGATAGAGGCGGTGAACTGTTCGACAAAGGCATCAGTGGCTTCAGTAAAACGCCCTTGCCAGGGTTTGCTGTTATGGCTGTCAGACATGATTTCAGTGCTTGTTTGTTAAGGAATACTGGCAGGCAGTATAACAGTATTTAAGCCATATCATCCTGCGTGCAGGCTTAATTAAAGACATCCGTTTACGTTCCTGTCTATAATCAGCTGCATGTCAGAAGTAAAACAGCAAGACCAGCACCACTCCGGGGACAGTTTTCTGCCGGATTTCTGTAACGTACGAACTGTTTTTCTGCTGGTGATCAGCGCCGAATTGTTTGCCTTTCTACTGGTCCTGTCGCACGGCCCACCATTCCACTGGGACCATCTGGGTACACTGTCTTTGATGGTGCAATTGATCACCTTGTCCAGCGCCCTGCTGCTATGCAGTACGCGTCAATGGCTGGAAGATCGCCCACCAATACAGGCCGGTTTGCTGAGTTATATTATGGTGTTACTGGTTACGCTGTTGGTCAGCATACTGGTGTCCATGCTAGACAACTGGATGCGAACCGGGAGTGTAATATTTGCAGCGCCACTAGCGGTCACCGGCAGGGACATGACCATCAGCGCGATCGTCAGCGCGGCCTTGCTGCGCCTGCTGTATTTGCAGCACCAGCAGCGACTGCATATTGAAACCAATGCCGAGGCGCGGGTGCAGGCATTGCTGGCACGTATGCACCCACATTTCCTGTTCAACAGTCTGAACTCGATTACTGCGCTGCTGCGTAAACAACCCGACCGGGCGGAGCATGCATTGGTGGACCTGTCCGATCTGCTGCGCGTGAGCCTGAGTGATAGTGGCGCTACCCGCAGCCTGCAGCAGGAGATACAACTGGCGCAGCACTACCTGGATATAGAGGCCTTGCGTCTGGGTGAGCGCCTGCAAGTACAGTGGGACTGGAAAGAGGGCGTGGATATGGATATGCCCTTGCCTGCATTGAGCCTGCAGCCATTACTGGAAAACGCTGTCTATCATGGCATCGAGGGTCTGCAGGAGGGTGGCTTAATAGCGGTACAGGGTATGTTACGCGGCAGTGATCTGGTACTGAGTGTGGAAAACCCGGTGCCGCCTGCGTCGGCGCCAGCACAGCACCGGGGTAACCAGATGGCGATAGCCAATATTCGCGAACGACTGCAGCTGGTATACGGTGCCGGTGCCAGTCTGGACATGCAACTGGGTGACAGTAGCTGTCGCATTGAGCTGGTCATACCACAGGCTGTGGCCGCAAAATGATGAAAATACTGATAGTTGATGACGAGCCATTGGCGCGCCAGCGTCTGCAAGATCTGTTGCAGGAGGTCGGAGATGTTGAGGTGTGCGCAGAGGCAAGCAATGGTCGAGAGGCGCTGGAGGCCTGCGAATCGCTGCAACCGGATGTGGTGTTAATGGATATACGTATGCCGGTGATGGATGGGCTGGAAGCGGCACGCCATCTGTCACAATGCGAACAACCACCGGCGGTTATCTTTGTGACCGCGTATGACGAGCACGCCCTGGCCGCCTTTGAGGCCCATGCTGCAGGCTACCTGGTCAAGCCGATCAGGGCATCGCGGTTACAGGAGGCATTGCAGCATCTGCCACGCCTTAATCGTGCACAACTGGATAGTGTAGGCCAACAGGCTAGCGCGGCAACCGAGCGCAGTCACCTGTGTGTCAGACAAGGCGGGCGTCTGCAACTGGTGCCGGTGCAAGAGATATTGTATTTTCTGGCTGAACAGAAATACGTGACTGCCTGCCTGCGACAGGGCGAGGTGTTGCTGGAAGATTCACTGAAGGCACTGGAGCAGGAATTTGAGAGCAGCTTTGTGCGTATTCACCGTAATGCGCTGATTGCGCGTTCGCAGCTGGCCGGTCTGGACAAGCGCAAGGACGAGCAGGTAGTGGTGTTATTACGCGATACCGAGCGGCAGCTGGATGTCAGTCGCCGACATGTGCCCGGCTTAAGGTCGTTGTTGCGGAGGGGTCAGCAGGGCTGATGTCCTGATGTTGTTCCAGGTAAGTCAGGTTGGTATGGCGCAGCGTATTGAGTGATTCGAGCAGCGCATCATCCACCCGGCCGGCGAACAGCTCCAGTGTGTTCACCCCGATAATCATTTCAGCCAGCTCACGACCGTCATAACCCAGAAAAACCAGTGTGGGCGTAACGAATACATTATAGCGCCCAGGAAAATCAGACGAATCAATCATTTTACCGTCAAAATCACGTATTTTACCTTCATGATCGATCATAAACTTACGAATGAGTACCTTGCCGCCATAATCCCCGCTAATCAGCATTGGGCGCAATACCTCGCTTTCCAGTATCTCGCAATAGGGGCACTCTTCAGCCGCAAACATAATCATTACCGGCATTTGCCGGGCAGAGGCGATTTGCTGGCTGGCATACATATCGCGGCTGGTATTAACCCGGGTCTCAGCCATGGCATTGCTTATGCCGAAACTGGACAGAATCAGCAGATTCAGCATAACGAACTGTTTATAATAAGAAATCAGCATAAGCCGTAGATAAACCCGGTTAACGAAGTTAGATATATGATTGGCAGACCAATGAAAAGTTTCACATATAAGTAAGTAAGGATGCGACATAATTCTACAAAAACGCAGCCAGCGTTTGCCAGTACTGCAGCAAATCCGTAGCATGAACAGCTTGAAACAAGACTGGAGACAGGCATGACAAGCCGCAGTATTCGTATCGCAACCCGAAAAAGCCAGCTGGCCCTGTGGCAGGCAGAGCATGTGCGCGCTCGCCTGCAACAGGCACACCCCGGGATAGAGGTAGAACTGGAGACGTTTACCACCCAGGGAGACCGCATACTCGATGCGCCGCTGGCCAAAATTGGCGGCAAGGGCCTGTTTGTAAAGGAGCTAGAGCAAAGCCTGCTGCGTGGTGACAGTGACATTGCGGTGCACTCGATGAAGGATGTGCCTGTGTTATTGCCCGAAGGCCTGCAGATCGCAGCGGTTCTGGCTCGTGAAAACCCGCATGATGCGTTTGTGTCGAACCAGTACCAGCGCCTGGACGACTTACCAAAAGGCAGCCGTGTGGGCACCTCCAGTCTGCGCCGCCGCTGCCAGCTGGCCGAGTTGCGACCGGATCTGCAGATCAGCGACCTGCGCGGCAACGTAAACACCCGCCTGGCCAAACTCGATGATGATCAGTATGACGCGATCATACTGGCCTGCGCCGGCCTGATTCGACTGGATATGGCCGACCGAATTCGCGAGGCGATAGCGGCCACGGTGATGTTACCTGCAATCGGGCAAGGCACAGTGGGTATCGAATGCCGCGCGGATGATGCTGAATTACTTGCTCTACTGGAGCCATTACACGATAACCACACGGCTTCCTGCATTGATGCCGAACGCGCCATGAACCTGCGCCTTGAGGGCGGTTGCCAGGTACCAATTGGCGGCCATGCAGTGATCGAGCATGGCGTAATGGTAGTACGAGGGCTGGTTGGCAGGCCAGATGGTACAGACATTATCAATGCCGTGATCAGCGGTCGTCCCGAAGATGCACAGGAACTGGGCTCCGTACTGGCCGAAGACCTGCTGAGCCGGGGTGCTGGCGAAATATTGCGTGAGGTATATGCACAGCAATGACAATCAGCCAGACGCCGCAGCGCATGGGCTGCAAGGGCTTGGTGTACTGGTGACGCGTCCGCAGCATCAGGCCGAGCCTTTTTGCCGCCTGATCGAACAGGCCGGAGGTGACGCGATTCGATTTCCGGTGCTGGAAGTTACCGACCCGGGCGACAGCACGGCGCTGAACAAACGCCTGGATCAACTGGCTGAATACCAGATTGCCATTTTTATCAGTGCCAATGCGGTACGTTATGCAATGAGCCGCATCCAGGCACGTGCTGGCCTGCCAGCGGGTTTACGTATTGCTGCGATCGGGCGCGCCTCGGCGCGTGAGCTGCAGCACATGGGGGTCGAGGTCAACGATTGTCCATCGCGCCAGTTCGATAGCGAGGCGCTGCTGGCTTTGCCTGGTTTTGCCGATGTCGCCGGCCAGCGTATTCTGATCTTTCGCGGCGAAGGTGGGCGAGAACACCTCGCCAGTGTGTTGCGCGAACGCGGTGCGACGGTCGATTATGCCGAGGTATACCGGCGTATCAGGCCGGCTGCCGATACCACAAATCTGATGCAACGCTGGGCACGAGGTGAAATCCAGGTCATCACGCTGACCTCGGTTGAGGCACTGCGCAACCTGTATGAGCTGGTCGGCAAGCTGGGAAGACAGTGGTTGCTGCACACCGACCTGATAGTTGCCAGTGAACGGATACAACAGCAGGCACAGTCATTGGGGCTGTCAGCCTCTATTACAGTAGCCTGTAACGCTTCGGATGCAGCCATGCTTGAATGTCTAGTACAATGGCGGCAATCACACCCATTCAGAGAATGACAGATGAGCACTGAAAAGAACCACAAAGAGGCTGACCAGAGTCCTGATAAGGAACAGGCTCAGGAACAGCTGGCATCGGCAATGGAACCCAAAATAGAAACAGATGCGCAACCGCCTGATAATCCGGACGACGCAGGCGTCATGCCTGAAGCGGATTCACACAACACCAGTCAATCTGAACCGGATCATAATCACCCTGTTCAGGAAACACCCGGCCGAAATGGATGGATCATCCCGTTGCTGGCCATGTTTATCCTGTTTGCCGGTGGCGGGGTATTGTTGTGGCTGGAACAGCAACAGCTGGGACAACAGCTACAGCAGTCAGAACTGCGTAACGGGGACATCAGGGCCCGACTGGATAAAAGCCAGCAGCAACAGCGCCAGGCCATCAATGCCAATAGCGAACTGCAGCACAGTATGCAGACCATGCAGGACATGATTCTTGCACAGCAACAGGCCCCGCAGCAGGGTGAAACAACGCTACTGCTGCATCAGGCACTGATGCTGGTACGCATGGCACAGGCACAACTGCAGGTGCGTCACAATGTAGCCGATGCGGTACGGGCATTGCAGTGGGCACAGCAGCGTATGCAGGCGCACAATGATAGTCGCATCACGGCTGTACGGTCGCAGCTTGAACGGGATATACAACAACTTGAAAACCTGCCGCAACATAACCAGCTGGCGCTGGCACAACAACTGGCCAGCCGGATCGATACGGTAGATCAATTGCCCTTGCGTATCGCTGTCGTTCAATCCCTGCAGTCGGCAGCAACAAACGATCCGCAACCCGCACCCGAATATACCGGCTGGCGCTCGGCCATAAAGGTAATCTGGCAGGAGCTGAAACAGCTGGTAGTGATACGCCATCGCGAGCAACCTATACAGCCGATCATGACGGTCGAGCGCAAACAGATATTGCATGATGTATTGCGCCTGCGCCTGGAAGCTCTGCAGGTACAGCTGATGCGGGATGCACTGGCCGCACAAAATGTCGCGCGCGCACGTGCGTTAAGCTGGCTGCGAAAATGGTTCGATGAAGGCAATGCGGATGTAATCAGCTTGCGCGACTGGCTGAACAGTATGCCGCAAACCTCAACAGCCCTGCCGGACCTGCAAGACAGTGTTACCGCCATTACCTCGGCAATGGAGCAAACGGCTACGCTGGCGGACCCTGCCCCATGATGCGTATCCTGTTACTAATGGTACTGGTGCTGGTGGCCTCGGTTAGCGTGGCATTGCTGGTGATGAAAGACCCGGGCTACGTGCTGTTGTCCTACGGCAACTATACCCTGGAAACCACCCTGTCATTTTTTGGTCTGGTGTTGTTGATGGCCGTCTACGGAATCTATTTGACCATGCATACCCTGGGCACTATCTGGTGGTTACCCGAACGACTGTTTCAATGGCAGCACCAGCGTCAGATCGAGCATGCACGTGAGGGCTTGTCTTCCGGCCTGACCGAACTGGCCCAGGGTAACTGGCGGTCGGCCGAACGGCGTTTGCTGCGTTATGTACGCCATAGTGAAACACCGCTGTTAAATTATCTGGGTGCCGCCCGGGCAGCGCAGCACCTGGGTTCACTCGAACGTCGTGACCGTTATTTAAGCCTCGCCCATGAGCAGGCCAGCGCCACCGCATCGGCGGTCGAGCTGGCACAGGCTGAACTGCAAATAGACAGTGGCCAGCGTGAACAGGCCCTGGCAACACTGGAACTACTCAAGGGCCGGGACAGTGAAAACCCCTATTTACTAAAACTGATCGCGTGCCTGTACGAACAACTGAATGACTGGAATCGCCTGCGCGATTTATTGCCTGCCTTGCAGAAACATCAGGTTCTGGACAAAACCGATATGGCGGATAAGGAGCTGGAGGTCATACAGAACCAGATTCAGCTGGCCGCGCGCAGCAAAAAACGCGGTGCCCTGCAGCAGGTATGGGAATCAGTGCCAGACAGCCTGCAATACAACGAAGCCCTGTTACTGGAATACGGCCGCCAGTTAATGCTACAGAATGCGGGTGATGAAGCCGTGACCCTGATCGCTCGTGCCCTGCCAAAACGCTGGAGCGAGGGGCTGGTGCACCTGTTTGGCCTGCTACCTGGTAGCGACCCGGAGCGCCAGCTGGCGATTGCAGCCGCGTGGACGCGCGAGCATGGTCGTGACCCGATTCTGCAGCTTAGCCTCGGGCGTCTGAGCCTGCGCAACCGTCAGTGGGGCAAGGCAAGAATTTACCTGGAAACCAGCATCAGCCTGTTACCGCGTGCCGAGACCTACAAGGAACTGGGCATCCTGCTGGAGCACCTGGGTGATCAGGATGCCGCGCGCAATTGTTTTCGTGAGGGCGTATTACTGGCAGTCAGCAGCCCCGCGTTCCAGTTCCCGGATGATCTGGATACGGTAGCGGAACCAGACGAATCCGTAGAACCTTCCAGCCAGAAGCTGCCACCGCTGGATTATGCGCAAGACAAATAAGCCAGATATTACTAAAAATGAAATACAAAGACCTGCGTGATTTTATCAACCAGCTGGAAAGCCGGGGTCAGCTTAAGCGCATCCACAGCGCGGTCAACCCGCATCTGGAAATGACCGAGATCTGCGACCGTACGCTGAAGGCCGCCGGCCCGGCGCTGCTGTTTGAAAACCCGGTCGGTCATAGCATACCGGTACTGGGCAACCTGTTCGGTACGCCGGACCGGGTAGCGTTGGGCATGGGTGAAGAGAGCGTGAGCGCACTGCGTGATGTTGGCAAACTGCTGGCCAGCCTGAAACAGCCGGAACCGCCCAAAGGGGTAAAGGACGCACTGAACAAGTTGCCGGTGTTGAAACAGGTGCTGAACATGGCACCCAAAAAAATAAAACACGCGCCCTGTCAGAGCAATGTGATTGAAGGCGATGACGTCGACCTGGCCAGCCTGCCAATCCAGACCTGCTGGCCCGGCGATGTTGGCCCGCTGATAACCTGGGCACTGGTGGTGACCCGCGGCCCATACAAAGAACGCCAGAACCTGGGTATCTACCGGCAGCAGGTAATCGGACGCAACAAGGTCATTATGCGTTGGCTGGCACACCGTGGCGGCGCACTGGATTACCGCGACTGGATGGAAAAACATCCCGGCAAGCCGTTCCCGGTCGCTGTGGCGCTCGGCGCAGACCCGGCCACTATACTGGGTGCCGTCACACCCGTGCCCGACAGTCTGTCAGAATATGCGTTTGCGGGGCTATTGCGCGGTGGCAAGACCGAAGTGGTCAAATGCATCGGCTCCGACCTGCAGGTGCCGGCCAATAGTGAAATTGTGCTGGAAGGCGTTATCCACCCGGGTGAAGAGGCCGACGAAGGGCCGTTCGGCGACCATACCGGTTACTACAACGAGGTTGAACGCTTCCCGGTATTTACCATAGAGCGCATCACCCACCGTGACCAGCCGATCTATCACAGCACCTATACCGGACGTCCACCGGATGAACCGGCTGTGCTGGGTGTGGCGTTGAACGAAGTCTTTATCCCGTTACTGCAACAGCAGTTTCCCGAGATCAGCGATTTTTACCTGCCGCCGGAAGGCTGTTCCTACCGTATGGCCGTGGTCAGCATGCGCAAGCAGTATGCAGGCCATGCCAAACGCGTGATGTTCGGCGTATGGTCGTTTTTAAGGCAGTTTATGTATACAAAATTCGTGATCGTCGTCGATGATGATATTAACGTGCGCGATTGGAAAGACATCATATGGGCCATGACCACGCGTATGGATCCGGTACGTGATACTCTGCTGGTTGAAAATACCCCGATTGATTATCTTGATTTTGCGTCACCTGAATCCGGCATCGGTGGCAAAATGGGCATGGATGCAACCAACAAATGGCCCGGTGAGACCCGGCGTGAATGGGGTCGGCCTATTGCGATGGACGAAGCCACCGTGCGCCATATCGACGACATTTGGGAATCGCTCGGTATATTCAAATAGTCAAAGCATTACATACCCTCGTTCCCACGCTCCGCGTGGGAACGCATACTACTCCAGACGAAGCACTGCATGGATTACCACGCACGACATCCACGGATGTAGAAATCCACCCCGTAGCATTGATCCAGACCCCTGTTTCGGTTATTTTCAAGTTAGTACCACTGTTACATAAATCCCTTCTCCCTTAGGGAGAAGGGATTGCTTCGGTTAACGTGTTATGTGATTTCATGTCTTGAATGTCTTCGGTATGGCTGGCACTTCACGTAATCATGAATTTGCTCAATAATATTATTGTGTTTATGGCACAAGTAGTGCGTTGGTGCCGACTGATAGTCATCAGGCTGGAGCCACCGGCTACCGCCATAACCCAGGGCCACAACGGAGAATAATAATGCGTACTATCCTGGTGCTTAACTCAAAGGGGGGCTGTGGCAAGAGCACCATCGCCACCAATCTGGCCAGCTACTATGCCTGGGAAGAAGAAGCCAATGTCGTGATCGAAGACTTTGATCCACAGGGCTCCAGCAGTGAATGGCTGAAAATGCGCGACCCCGATTTACCGGAGATCACCTGCATTCGGGCATTTGAAGAGTCTGCACGTCCGCCACGCAATACCGATGTCGTGATTCTGGATGCGCCGGCCGCAGTATACGGCAAGGATTTGACCGCACTGGTACGTCGCGCCCAGACCATCCTGATTCCGGTATTACCCTCGCCGATGGACATGCGTGCAACCGCTCACTTCGTCCACGATCTGCTCCTGGTCGGCAAAGTATCACGCAAGCAGATCAAGCTGGGCGTGATAGCGAATCGGGTGCGCGAAAACACCCTGGTCTACCATAATCTTGAGAAATTCCTGAAACGTCTGAAAATACCGGTGGTCGCGACCTTGCGCGATACCCAGAATTATATTCGTGCGGCCGAGCGCGGACGCGGGATTTTTGAACTGGCACCGTCACTGGTATATCAAGATCTGGAACAATGGGAGCCATTGGTGAAATGGCTGCATAGCAAACGCAGTATACCCACTTGAGTTTCGTGCACAAATCCCGGGAGCGGCGGTCGGCTTCTGTTCTGTTGTATACTCATTTGCACCAGTCTCGTTATATGCACCCTGACTGACAGGTAGCTTGCTGTACGCTGGTTTGAAGGTCATGGCTGCAAGAGACTTCAGGCCTTCACTTCTGAAAAATGATTAC
>DRJJ01000225.1 GCA_011052255.1 Gammaproteobacteria bacterium
CAGCCAGTGCCTTGTGCAGCGCATCGGAAAACCCACCCGCCTCCACCTGTACCACATCGGGCAAATACTGATGATGGAAACGCGGCAAGTTAACCATGTGTCTGGCACTACCCTGCTTCATGTAATCCAGTGCCGCGAGTAGCACCATGGTAATAATGCGGCTACCGCCCGGCGTACCGAGTATAGCAACACCCTGATCATTTTCTATAAAAGCGGGGGTCATACTCGATAACGGGCGTTTGCCGGGTGCTATCGCATTGGCCTGCGCACCCACCAGTCCATATACATTAGGTGTACCGGGCTTACTGGAAAAATCATCCATTTCGTCGTTAAGTAATACACCCGTACCCGCAGCAATAAAGCCGGAACCAAACGGGTAATTGATACTCAGCGTAGCCGCCACCCGGTTGCCCTGTGTGTCGAGTACCGAAAAGTGTGTAGTATGCCGACCCTGCCTGTCCACCACCGGGACGGGTGCCAGTGCACTACTGGGTGTGGCCTGATCCAGACTGATGCCAGCACGCAGCCCTGCCGCATACCAGAGATTCGTCAGGCGTTTAACAGGCATACTGACAAAATCCGGATCGCCCATGTAGACCGCGCGGTCGCGATAGGCGCGGCGCATCGCCTCGATGATCACATGCAAGCGTTGCACCTCAGACATTGCTTCCAGGTCATAGCCTGACAGGATGTTCAGCATGGTCAACAGTACGATACCACCCGATGAGGGTGGCGCGGCGGCGGTTATTTTATATCCTTTATAGCTGCCGGTAATTGGCTTGCGCTCGACTACCCGATAATTGCGCAAATCCTCCCGTGTCCAGATACCGCCGGCCTGCTGCACCGCGCTGACCAGCTTGCTGGCCACCGCACCCTGATAAAAACCGGCATAACCCTGTTTTGCCATGGCCTCCAGTGTCGCGGCCAGATCAGGCTGACGAATCAGGCTACCCAGCGCCGGCACCTTGCCTTTGTCCAGCAGGATGTCGGCAGCGGCGGCAGAGCGATTAATCACCTCCAGCCGAAAACCGGCCATACGCTGATAGTGAGCATCAACAGGGAAGCCTTGCCGCGCGGCCCTGATTGCCGGCGTCAGTGATGCCGACAGTGGCAGGCGCCCATACTGTTCGGCGATATGCACCAGTGCCGCCGGCTCGCCCGGGATACCTGCTGCCAGTGGCCCATTGACCGACAGACCGGGTATCACCTCGCCCTGACTGTCCAGGTACATGTCACGGTGTGCCTTGCCCGGTGCACGTTCGCGCCCGTCGATCATCACCTGCTTGCCATCGCTGGCACGATGCAGCAACCAGAAACCACCCCCGCCCAGGCCAGAGCTATAGGGTTCAACAACGGCGAGTGTAGCCGAGATGGCTACCGCTGCATCAAATGCATTACCACCGGCCCTGAGTATTTCTTCACCCGCTGCAGTAGCTACAGGATGGGCCGTTGCGATAGCGGCCTGGGGCGGGGTCTGGCTGGCCGGCTGCGCGGCCAAACCGACCGATGCCAGGATAGCGCTGCATACCAGTAGAAAAAATAATCGTCCGATGTGTTTGGTGACTTCCATAATGCAATGCTCTTTGTTCAGGGCTGATGCCTCAATCATAAACCAGCCTGATGAAAAGTTCTGCCAGGTTTACTCACTCCCATAAATCAGACAAATGACGAGAAGCAAACAGTTAGATCGTAGCAGGCGACGACTGTCATCGAGTCAGGCAAAGACACGCAGTCAATACATCCATGTATGCTCGGCGGCCGCGTCCATGCGGCCGACGGTCTTAGCCTGACTCGATGACAGTCGTCTTTTAAGGCTGTTGCCAACCCGTTTCATCCGGCGCAATGCACTGCGTTTATTGCGCCCTACATGGCATATAAAGCCACTACTCATGTAAGCTTTAATCAGTTAAACTGCTTCAACGAGCTAACGTAACGCAAGGAAGCGAACACATCGAACGCTAACACTGACTGAAAAGGAACTTCACCATGAGCGAAATCATTCTTTGTAACAAACCCTTCAGCGCAAACGCACTGGATGCATCCTGCGGTCTCAACACAGATGACCTGACCGGTTTTGGCGATGCAAACCCGTCTACTCTGCGCCCATACCTGCCCTACCTGTATGGCCAGAACCTGACTGCCACTGATAAAAGTATATTGTGCCAGATGACACCCCTGCCCGTGTCACGCGAACTGACTAACATGTCACTTTCTTTTGGTGCCGACAACACCCTGGCGCTGGCGGAAATCAGCGCCAAATTACAGGAATACAACATCGGCATGATGGGTACCTCCACCGCCTTTTATGCAGGAAGAATTGAAGGATTTGGCGGAGCCGTAAAAAGCTACCAATCCGCGTTACTGGAATATCGCGATGCAGTCAAAAACAAACCCGCGTTAAAGGCTGCTGCCAAACAAAAGGCCCGTGCCGCATTCAATCGCATGCAACAAGGTTTTCGAACCGAAATGTCAATAGTCAACGCACGCGCGCGTGCCCTTTCACGACGCGGCACACCACTCACTAACCCGACCCGTGGCCTTAACATTGCCAGAAGCAGCCGCAATATTGCAAAACTCAATATTACCAGTCAGGTCCAGGCCAGCAATCTGGTTAAATTCGGTAAACAGGCAAAATTTTTTGGCAATGGCCTGGCTGTTATTGACTTTGGCAGCCGTATCGGCAGTATCCATAACAGCTATCAATCAGGCGGTAACTGGGAACGGGATATGTTTATTGAGTCGAGTAGTTTTGCTGCCAGTGCGGGCGCTGGGATACTGACAATAAATGCTGGTCTAGCCTTATTGCTGGTAGCCACCCCAGCGGGCTGGGTTGGTTTGGTTCTAGGAGGCATAGCGATAGCGGGTACAGCTGCGGTTACTTCAATAGGCGTCAATCACTATATCAAAGAATCATTTGGGGAAGTTTATGATGACATTATGAATTGGATCAGATCATGGTAAAAATAGAATACATCATGCTGGCATCCAGCATGGGTGCTCTGTTTATTTCGCTGATAC
>DRJJ01000226.1 GCA_011052255.1 Gammaproteobacteria bacterium
TGGACATCATAGAAGCCAGGTTGGGCATACTCAGTGGCACTACTGGCGAATACCTGGATGAGCAGGATCGCGAACAGGATAAATTTAAAACGTAGCATTATGATGTAATGTTACATACAGGATGCTGGTGCTTTTCATATTAGTTGCCATGTGTTAGTTGTCGGGATTTCTACAATCTGGTTATTAAGCTTATCGGTCGTGGCTCGGTACCCTTTAGCCAACAACACTTGATACCATCGACAAGCTCTGTTTCTATCCAGTCACAGGGCTCAAAGCAGGCAAACATCATCATGCCAACGAAATCTTTAGAACTTCTATTTTCATCCAGGTAATCCAGTCCCTTTGTGATGAGGGCTTCCATAAATTTACCAGTATCATTCGGGTTCATAAAGCCAACACGTGTCAGATGTTCATCCTCAACAAAACTGGCGTTTGGGCAGTCTTCCCGATAGGCGGATACTCCGCCGGGGTATTTTGACTCTAGAACTGTTTTGGGGACGATTATATTATAAAACTCGCATTCAACGGCCATGTGTTTACCCTGGTATTACGAAAAATATTTAATTCGCTATTACTGTTGTTTATCATTATCCGGATATAGCTCGTCTGGCTTCATTAAGCGTTATCATCAAGGTCATATCATTTGTTGGGGACTCATGAAAACCACAGTGCTGGTAAAAACTACGGGCCTTATCAGATAACGCATGAACAAGCAGGGCGCGGATACCCGCTTGTTCAGCAACTGTAATGGTGCGTAGAATGGCATCCTTCAACAATCCATCACCAATTTGTTTACCCTGCCAATTGGCATCTACTGCCAGGCGACCCAGTACCATGACCGGGACAGGGTCAGGCATATTGCGGCGTACTTTCCCGGGTGTGTCATCTCTGGTAACAGCGCCCACGGCTAATGAATAATAACCAATGATGCAATTGTCATAGCAAACTACAAATGTGCGTGAGGCCCCACTACTTTCATTCTTGATGGCGCGTCGTTGAAGCCAGTCATTCAGTGTGGTGTTGCCACAATCAAAAGAAGTCGCATTGTGTGTGTAATCAATAGGGCAGGGCGCACTTATTCCCACGGTGCTTTGTGCGCCATGAGCTTACGTAAAGCGGGATTGTCTTTTACGGGCGCATCCAGCATTGCCATGAAGCTGTCAAAATCCGTTTCGTTGAGCATAAAGAGCCGCTGATCAAGCAGGACATTTTCAGCTTCACGGCAGGCGGTTTCGAGCATGAAATCTGAACGATTTTTACCTAACATGGCAGCGGCCCTGTCAATCAGGCTGCGTTCTGAATCCAGTGCCCGTAAATTGATGGGGGCGGTACGTGTTGCTGATCGTGCCATGTTTGTATCTCCAGGTGATGCGGTTTCTTATACTATATTGTATATCTATTGGATATACAATATTAGCAGGGAGAATAAGCATAAACCAGGCCTCGGTTATTGCATACATATTATTGTATGTGCCGGAATTTACTGAAGTCTCACCTCACCGGTACTGATTTGTTAGGGAAACCAGCTTACTTACTATCTAATATATACTTATAATACAATAAGCTACAGTAAAACCTATACAACTACGAACCAGGCGGACGCCTGCTCGCACCTGGAATCCCGCGGGCTTAGCCCCATAGATATCCCTTGCAGGGACCATTATGGGTACCTTAACCGCTGTTTCCGCTGTTCAAGGCCATTAGGTATACCTACGCTTCGCTCCGACAACAAGCAGTGATAGCTGCGTACGACTGAATGGATACAGGAGGTAGAGCAAAGCATAGACGGTTCCATGGATGGAATCGGTACGAGCCCACGGACGGGCGAAGGTAGACAATGCAGGAGCAATTGTCGAGAGTCGAGTCGGGACCAGAGACCGAGCAGTTGCCGAGAACGGAGCGCAGCGCCTGTAGCTGCGTTTCGAACGTGGACAGGACTGGTGGCCGGTAGAAATAAGTGACGAGTCAGGGTGCGCTTGCGTTTCATGTATAGCAGTGGACCAATAATGTCAAAATCACCTTATTTCGGATATGGTTTGGATGATCTGCGAATAATTGCCAGGTCAACAATCAGCTGTTACGATTACGCAGGTTATTCATTGTCACTGGCCTGTATTTCAGTACAGTTTAGGCCTGTGAACACTGTCGTTAAGGATGAGATACAGCCAGGTGATCCATACCTGGTCGTACTAACAAGGAGGAAAGACCATGTCGGGAAGACGATATGTTGTAAAAAAGGGTGACACACTCTGGGATATTGCACGTAAACATTTGGGTGATCCGCTGCAATGGCCCAAACTATTTCAATACAATAATCTGCCTAATATAATGCAATCTACGGGTACAAAGATTGTTGACCCTGACTTAATTTATATAGGTCAGACCATCGTAATACCGCCTAAGAATCTCCCCAGTGCGCAAGCCAGGCCTGCTCCCAATATAACGAAAGCAGGACAAAAGAAAGGTGCCGGGAAAGTTAAAGCACGTGAGTTCAAGGGGCCACCGATAAAGTATGAGCTTGCTGATATACCAGTTAGTACTGTTGCGTCACCATTTCATATTATGCAGATAAAGTTGACAGGATCAATTACGATTCAAAGAAATAAGGCATCAGATCTGTTGTCTGTGTCACAGGAAAGATTCATTGTGGCCGCTAAAACGGAAGCGGATACGGTGCTAGGTAAATTGATATCAGGTAACGAAGTGGGCTGGAACCCCATAACTAAAAAAGTAAGTTTTCAGAATAGCATTACAATTAATGCAAATAGTCGTCCGATTTTTAATTTTGCATTGTCCACAGAAATCTCATCTGTAACCGGTATGCCGATAATCAAGGCATCCACAACTGTAGCCAGTCTTAAAGGGAGTATAGATAACCATAGTTATGCCATAACTAATCTGGGTATAGCAATCGAGATCACACCATTACCACAAAGTGCACAACCAGTTCCTGTACCTGTAAAAGAACCAGAAACATCAAGTGGTTGGGATAAAGTATTTGCTGTGGGTTTGGTAGTTACTGCAGGCTTGCTGATTGTAGGCACACTTGTAGAAGACGCCTTTACTGCAGGTGCTGGTGTGGCTGATGATCCGGCAAGCTTTGCAGGTGCGGCAGCAATGATGTATAAAGCGAAAAAGCTATGGAATAGATTGCCAGGCAAAAAACCTATAAGAGTTGAATCACATGGTCTTCAAAATCTTTCACCGGCATTTTAGTCAGGCTTGTTGATCATTGGTTAAGATTACTTTGAAGTATAAATATATCATATTGACAGTAGCAGTGCTTCTTATTGGGACGTTGACGGCTGACCTACCTTTTTCTTCTGTTTGGAAGAAAGAAAGTGCACAGGTTTCCTTTAATGAAACCTGGCCGTGGATAGAAATAGTGACTGATGTTGGCAGGCCAGACTACTTCCCTGATCAATGGCTTGAGTTTGGTGTTAAGCCATCTGCAGAGCCTGTTTCTTCTGAAGAATACGAACGTGTAATATTGATCCTGATGGCAGAGCTGGGTAAATATCCGAATAGTCTGCTTAAAAATAATCTTCAACAGATCGTACTAGGTTCTTCGTTAACTATTTATAATATTGAGTATGGAGCAACCAATATAGATAATCGTATATACATTACAAGTCGAGGCAAGCAGTCAGGTTTTAGCGACAAGTATCTAAGAAAAACATTACATCATGAGTTGAGTTCTATATTAATTCGCAATAATAAATTTCCATTTGATGCGTGGAAAAATTTATTACCAAAAATGCCAAATGGCCAGGAGAGCCTAATTCGGGAAGTATCGGCAATAAAGAAAGGCTGGAAGGAAAATAATTTCACGGAAAGCGATCTTGCGAATGGGTTTGTTTCAAAATACGGTCGTTCGTCGATAGAAAATGACATTAATACTTATGCAGAGAATCTGATGGCTGGTAATGGTTGGCTTGACAGTCAGGCAGATAGTTATCCAATCATTAAGAGAAAGCTTTTTCTTATCAAGGAATTTTATAGAGGGCTTGGGGTTAAAATATGAACAAACCGGGTCAGATACCGTCTTGTTTCTAATATTCGCGATTGCTAATGCAGCAGCCTGCTACGACATTCATTCAAGCGAGTCCATAAGCTGATGGATGTTGGGCCAGCCGTCAGGACTTGACAATATTGTATTAAAAGGGGGAATATACCCCCTGTATCCGTAATTATTGGCAAGTATTAAGACGGCTCATGGACACCAACACATTTCTACAAACGCATCGCGTCTTCAATCTTGATGAGGCTGTACGGGTCCTGGCACCGTCCGGCGGGCGTAGGGCCACGCTGGAGCGGCTGAAATATTCGGCTGCTCGTGGCAAACTGAAAAAA
>DRJJ01000227.1 GCA_011052255.1 Gammaproteobacteria bacterium
AAGTTACTGCGTCCGTCCGATGGCAAAGAGGCTAAAGACATTGCCTTTATCCAGTGTGCCGGTTCACGTGACCAGAACCACCTCAAGCATTGTTCACGCATCTGCTGCATGGGTAGTCTGAAACATGCCAACTATGTGCGCGAGAAATACGGCGATGACGGCAAGTCAACTATCTACTATATAGATATACGCGCGATCGACCGTATCGACGATTTCCACCGCAAAGTAAAAGAAGATCCAAACGTGACCTTTACCAAGTCCAAGGTAGCGAGCATCACCGAAGACAAGGAAACCGCTAATCCGATCTGTCATGGTGTCGATACCGAAGGCTATAACCGTTACAGCAACCCGCACGACCTGGTTGTGCTGGCTGTGGGAATGGAACCCAGTGTCGCGAAAGACAGTTTCCCGATTGAGCTGGTTATTAATGAAGAGGGTTTCATCGAACAGGATCCGGCTAATGGTGGCATATTTGCTGCTGGCTGTTCAGCCGATGCGCTGGATGTAAACCGTTCTGTACAAAATGCCACTGCCAGTGCGTTACGAGCTATACAGGTCGTCAACCGCACTGCCGGTATGGAGGGTTAGGACTGTGGCAGATGAAAAGAAAATTGGCGCCTATATTTGTAAGGGCTGTGGACTGGGTGACCGGTTAAATACCTCACAAATCGCCACCATTGCCGAACGTGAGGCCAAGGCCAACGTGGTTCGTGAACATGATTTCCTGTGTAGTGAGGAAGGCGTGGCTATGATCCAGAATGATATCGACAACGAAGGTGTTAACCACGTTGCTATTTGTGCCTGCTCACGCCGAGCAAAGTCCGAAGCATTTAATTTTGATAATATCGCGATGTCACGTGCTAACCTGCGCGAAGGCGTTATCTGGGTACGCCCGGATACCGACGAAGCAAAAGAAACCACGCAGGAAATGGCTGAAGATTACGCTCGTATGGCGGTGTTTGAAGTCAACTTCATGACCCCGCCAGCCAATAGCGGGCAATCAAAAGGTGAAAAAGGCATTCTTGTTGCCGGTGGTGGCATATCCGGTATGACCGCGGCGGTTGAGGCGGCCAAGGCAGGTTACAAGGCAACCATCGTCGAAAAATCTGCAACGCTGGGTGGTACCGCAGCACAAATGCTGAAGCGTATCCCGCAGCACTCGCCCTACACCGACCCGGAAGATACCGGTGTCAGTGAATTGGTCGCTGCTATCGAGGCCGATGACAAGATAACCGTTTACCTGAACGCAACCATCACCAAAACCAGTGGTGCACCGGGGCGTTTCTCGGCTGACATCAGTACCGAGTCTGGTTCAACCGTTACCGAAAACTTTGGTGCTATTATTCAGGCATCCGGTTTCGAGGCCTATGATGCAAACCAGCTACCCGAACTGGGTTATGGTAAAAGTGCCGACGTTATTGACCAGGCCGGCCTGGAAAAACTCGCACTGGAAGCCAATGGCGGTTCGATCAAACGTCCTTCAGACGGGAAGGAAGTGAAGAATGTCGTGTTTGTACAATGCGCCGGACAGCGCAGCGACAAAGAAGGTCATTTGCCATATTGTTCCGGTCACTGCTGTCTGACCTCGATCAAGCAGGCCATGTACTTCAAGGATCAAAACCCCGATATTGATACCACCGTGCTGTACAGCGACCTGCGTACTCCGGGTGCCGGTGGCGAGGATTTTTATCGCAGCGGTCAGGACAAGGGTGTTATTTTCACCAAGGGCACCGTCTCTGAAGTGAAATCCAGTGGTTCTGAGCTAACTGTTAATTTCCACGACATGATCCTGAACGATGACGTTGAGCTGGGCGCCGATCTGGTCGTGCTCGCAACAGGCATGGTTCCGAATGGCGGCGTCGATATCGAAGCGGTTCCGGTTAAAGATGAAGACGGAGATGAAAATGCAGCCGTAGAGGTGTCAGTTGATTCCATTCTTAACCTTGATTACCGGCAAGGCCCTGACCTGCCACATCTGAAAAACGGTTTTAACGATTCACACTTTATCTGCTTCCCTTATGAAACTCGCCGCACCGGTATCTATACCTGTGGCCCGGTGCGTCGTCCGATGGACATGTTGCAGGCAACAGAAGATGCCACCGGTGCAGCGCTGAAGGCCATCCAGGCAGCAGAAAATGCTGAACTGGGCCGCGCGGCACACCCACGCTCAGGTGACCTGAGCTTCCCGACCTTCCGCATGGAAGGTTGCACCCAGTGTAAACGCTGTACCGTCGAGTGCCCGTTTGGTGCGATTGATGAAGATGAAGAGCGCTATCCGCAATTCAACGAGAGTCGCTGCCGTCGCTGTGGTACCTGCATGGGTGCCTGTCCGGTACGTGTGATTTCATTCGAGAACTATTCTATCGATACCGTCGGCCAGCAGATCAAGAATGTGGAGATGCCTGACGAGTTCGACGAAAAACCACGTATTCTGGTACTGGCCTGCGAAAATGACGCCTATCCGGCACTGGACATGGCCGCCATGAACGGCGTTGAATACAGTGCCTTTGCACGTGTGATACCGATTCGTTGCCTCGGCTCAACTAACCTGATCTGGGTGACCGATGCACTGAACAGTGGCTACGACGGCATCGTGCTGATGGGTTGCAAAAAAGGTGATGATTACCAGTGTCATTTCGTCAAGGGTTCAGAGATAGCCAATGATCGTATGAGCAAGGTGGCTGATACCCTGCAATCGCTCAGTCTGGAACCCGAGCGCGTTGCGACCTACGAAGTGGCTATCACTGACACCGAACGTGCACCACAGCTGATCAATGACATGGCCGAGGCCGTTGAGAAAATGGGCATGAGCCCGTTCAAGTTCTGAGGAACCAGGCATGAGTAATCTGAATACCGAAATGGTAGAAAAATATCGCAATAACTTCCTGCAGGAAGTGACCGCGAATGTTGAAGAAGGTGAATGGGTCAAGATGTGCATGCAATGCGGCGTGTGCTCTGGTTCCTGCCCGCTGGGGCCCTACTGGGATCACCCTCCACAGGAATTATTCATGATGATTCGTGCTGGCAAGCGTGAAGAGGTGCTTACCTCCAGTTCCATGTGGATGTGTACCTCTTGCTACAACTGCGTCGCCCGTTGTCCGCGCGGCTTGCCGATTACCCATATCATGCATGGTCTGGCGCATTATGCCGACCGTCTGGGCATTGCACCAAAAGGACAGCAAACGCGTAAGTTCGCAAACCTGTTCTGGGACAACCTGACCAAGACCGGTCGTGTTAACGAATTGCGCCTGGGTATCAGCTTGTACTTCATGAATGGCTTTGCTGCAGGTGTTAAAAAAGCACTCAGCATGGCGGGCATGGGTATGGGTATGATGAAAACCAAACGTTTAAGCCCGATGGAGTACTTTGGTGGTCACAGCATTAAAGACAAAAAAGGCTTGCAGGCTATCCTCAAGAAAGCAAAAGAAATAGAGCTGGCAAAAGAACAGAAGTTCTAGGTCAGCGGAGAACGGAACATGGCAAAGAAAGAATATTCATTTTACCCGGGCTGCTCTTCACAAAAGGCTGCATCGGCTTCCAATTACCAGACCTCAGTCGCCAGCATGTGTGATGAGCTCGATATACAGCTGAATGAAATTCCGGACTGGAATTGTTGTTCTGCTTCTATCGGTTTTGCCGGTGGTGGTGAACTGCCACGTCTGGCACTGTCAGCGCGTAACATGGCATTGTCAGAACAGGCTCATCCTGACCAGGACATCGTTGCAACCTGTGCGGCCTGCTGGCTGGCAACCAAAGAAACCCAGGAACGCCTGCACGGTGATGATGCCTTGATGGAAGAAACCAATCAGGCCCTGGCAGAAGGCGGGCTGAAGGTTAAAGCCAACCAGAACGTCCGTCACATGGTAGAAGTACTGATAGAAGACTTTGGTTATGACGAGCTCGGCAAGCACGTAACACGCCCGCTTGAAGGCATCAAGATTGCCGGTTATGTGGGCTGCCAGACCAACCGCCCATTCGGAATCGATGGTGAGTCGTTTGAAAATCCTAAATACCTGGACAAACTGGTTGAAACTATGGGTGCAGACCCGATTAACAACTACGACAAGAAGGTTTCCTGTTGTGGTGGTGCGCTGGCATTTTCAGAACCGGAAAAGAGTCAGGCGCTGATCAAGGACATTATTGAATCCGCTTACGATGGTGGCGCGGATATGATCGTAACACCCTGCCCGGTATGTCAGCTGAATGTCGAGGCCTACCAGGATCACATCAACGCGAAATACAACACCAAGTTTAATATGCCGGTTGTGTATTACAGCACATTGATGTCAGTAGCATACGGTAAAGACGCAAAACAAGCTGGGCTTGATGGGCAAATAATAAAGGCCAAACAGCTGGAGGAGATTGCTGGGAAATAAAATAATAACCAGCAGATAAATTGAAAATGCCTTCTTTATGAAGGCATTTTTTTGCCCTGACCTATCTCAGATAGGTCAGGAGTGCAACACCTCAATCTGGCCAAACAACTTCACTGCCAGTACATTTAACTCATCCAGCGAATACAGCACATCATCGAGTGGCAGGTCTGGATCCAGTAAATTACACATTTCGCGCGCCGTATGGCTGGGCTCCATGTATTCAAACAAGCCCAGTGATCCGGTAATACTGTGAACCCGTCGAAACAGCTCCTGCCTATGATCAGGCTGGTCATAGAGCAGGGCAAGCAGGCTGGATATAGTCTGGATACGGCCAGGCAGGCCGGCAATAAATTCTTTGCGCAGCGCGGCTATTTTTGAGTCCATTACATCGTCTGCATCAAGATAGGTCATTTGCAGGCCCCCGTTCCATATTCTTGTTACACATTAAAGCACAAGCGGCACTAAACAGATAGAATAGGGTTCATGAGTCGTGACGAATTTAAAAAAACAGAACTTATTGCCGAATCAACGGAAGACTATGCCTTACTGGATTTTGGTAATGGCCGATGCCTGGAGAGAATGGGTTTATTCACAGTAAGTCGGCCTGACCTGAACGCAACCAGTCAGCCGAGTGATGGCAAGTGGCAGGCAGACTGGGAACATATCATTAATGGTGCAACCGGTATATGGCGCCCATGCAAGACAGGGTTGAAGAACAACTGGCAGCTGCGCTACGCTGAAAAGCTGTGTCAGGTCGAGCTGGATGGTAAAGGCGGTACCGGCTTTCAGGCCGAACAGTCACTGTGTGCGCAATGGGTAGAACAGCGCCTGAGTGGTTGTTATCACCTGGAAAATTTACGTGTACTCATTCTGTTTGGGGGTGGCGGTTGTGTTACTGCCAGCGCCTGTGCTGCCGGGGCGACGGTGGTGCATGTCAATCCATCGGATGCACAACTGGAAAGGTCGCGCTCAGTAATAAATGACAATACCGTTGATTGGGTACACGAAGACCCACTGGCACATGTCGAACAGCTGATACGTGAACATCAGAAGTTTCATTTAATCCTGGTCAGGCCACCGCAGATACAACGTGGTCCACACCATCGATCCTGGGATATCAAAGTCGACCTGGCTGCGCTGGTGATGAACATACCGCGTCTGCTGGCAGAACAACACCGCGGAGTATGGTTATCACCACAAATGCATGGTTGGCAGGCAGAGAGTCTGGCAGAGATGCTGTACGCCGCCATGCCTGGCCGGGATATTGAACTGTTGCAGCTGGCAGTCAGATGTGTGGATGGGCGTACGTTACCAGCGGGTGTTGCAGCACGCCTGACAGAGGATGAGGTCCTGTCGGTCGATGGTGTGAGGCCGGTGTTGGATGCAGCCAGCATGGAAGAGCGACTGGAAGTGGCATTGGAAGCGGTGCTGTCTTCTCGGCGTACTGCCAGCAAACCGGCACAGGAACTGGCGGGTTGTGACCGACAACAACAGGAATTTGTTTTGCACTGGGTTGATGTGTTGTCAC
>DRJJ01000228.1 GCA_011052255.1 Gammaproteobacteria bacterium
GTACGTTATTTGCAGCAGGCCAGACAGCTAGGGCATCGGCTGGTTGTCGCATTGAATGATGACGCATCGGTAAGTCGACTTAAAGGTAGTGGACGGCCGCTTAACTCGCTCGCAGATCGCGCACAGGTGATCGCGGCGCTGGACTGTGTGGACTGGGTGGTCGCTTTTTCAGAAGACACCCCCGAGCGATTGATCTGTGCAGCCATGCCTGATGTACTGGTCAAGGGTGGTGACTACAAGCCTGATGAAATAGCCGGAGCAGAATGTGTTAAGCAACATGGTGGCGAGGTCATTGTGCTGGATTATCACGAGGGTTTCTCCACAACCTCTCTGATTGAAACGATACAGGGTGGATCGGAATGAGTTTTGGGCTTCAAATTATTATAGTTAGGGGTTCTGCTATCTTACTAACTGTTAAACGAATACAACTGTAGGATATGGAGCGCGTCTTTAACAGGCTAGACCCGCTCCATGTCCGGCATCATGCGTACTACCGCAAACGCATAAACAAATTAAATTTCAACTACATTTTATTTAAATTAAACAGGGCAATAGTGAGCAAAGGTATATATTCATGATTATCGTTACCGGCGGCGCCGGCTTTATTGGCAGTAATATTGTCAAGGCACTGAATGAACGTGGCATAGATGACATTCTGGTGGTCGATCACCTCAAGGATGGCAGTAAATTTCTGAACCTGGCTGATTGCGAAATTGCCGATTACCTGGATCGGGATGACTTTATCGACAAGCTGGACAAGGGCACAGATTTCGGTGCTGTTCAGGCGCTATTTCATGAAGGCGCCTGTTCGGCGACGACTGAATGGGATGGCCAGTACATGATGCGCAATAACTTTGAGTATTCCAAGCGCATGTTGCAGCTATGCATGGACAAGCAGGCATCGTTTTTATATGCCTCATCTGCATCGGTGTATGGCGACGGGCCTGTTTTCAGGGAGCAACGCGAGCATGAAAAGCCCAAAAATGTGTACGCCTACTCCAAGTTCCTGTTTGATCAATATGTACGACGCCTGTCACCAGAAGTGACCAGCCAGATAGTCGGCTTTCGCTATTTTAATGTCTACGGCCCACGCGAACAGCACAAGGGTTCGATGTCCAGTGTGGCCTGGCATTTTCATCACCAGATTTCAGATAGCGGTGTTGCGAAGCTTTTCGAAGGTTGTGACGGTTATGGTAATGGCGAACAACGGCGTGATTTTATATACGTAGGTGATGCCGTTGCAGTTAACCTGTGGTTTCTGGATCATCCGGAGCAGTCCGGGATATTTAATCTGGGTACCGGTGACAGTCAAAGTTTTAATGATGTAGCGAATGCAGTGGTTAGCTGGCACGGACGCGGTAAGCTGGAATATGTTCCTTTTCCCGAGCATCTGATTGGCCGCTACCAGAGTTTTACCGAGGCGGATATCAGTGCGCTCAGACAGGCGGGCTGTGATGTGGTATTCAAGAATGTGGATCAGGGCGTGACAGCCTATCTGGAATGGTTGAAAGATCAGCAGGAGTCGTAGCTAATCTCTCTCTGAGAGCGATTATTCCTGTTTCCCCCTGGTGTTATTTTTTACGTTTCGGGTAGACGGGCGGCATGCCTTCAGGCTGGTTCTTGAAACGTCTGTGTACCCACAAATACTGCTCTGGTGCGCGCAGTATCTGCGATTCGATAACGTTGTTAATTCTTGCCGTAGCGGCCACCAGGTCGTCACCCGGAAAATTTTCCAGAGCCGGTTCGAGTGACATATGGTAATGTCCTTCAGCATCCCGGACAAGCGAAAAGGGGACCACGGCTGCGCCGCTGGTTTTGGCAATACGCGCGGTGGCGGTATTGGTTGCTGCGGGGTTACCGAAGAAAGGTACAAAGGCGTAATTCTTGCCGCTGTAGTTCTGGTCTGCTGCATACCATACCAGTAAGCCATTACGCAGGGTCTTGAGCAGGCTACGTATATCATTACGATGTATGATGTGGGTGTAACGATTACGACCCCGGTATATGATGCGGTCAGCTACGCGGTTATTCTGGTCACGGTACATCGGGGTAAAACGTATGTAGCGGCTGAGCAGGTATCCGGCCAGTTCCATGGTGGTAAAATGCGCACCCAGCAAGATGACGCCCTTGCCTTTGCTGCGGGCTGCCTCAAGATGCTCCAGCCCTTCCAGGGAGCAAGATAGTTTTACCTTGTCATCTGCTTCCCACCAGCTGTATGCCGCTTCTATCAGGCCCATGCCCAGCGATTTATAATGATCCCGCAGCATGGTTTCTTGCTCGGCCTTTGTCAGATCCGGGAAACACAGTTTGATATTGGTTTGCGCAATCTGCCGGGTAGCCAGCGGTAAGCTGCCCAGAAACCGGCCAATTGTACGCCCCACCGCCATGCTTGCCGGGTAGGGCAGCCAGGTTGTCAGACGCAACAGGCCAAAGCCAAACCAGGTGGGCCAGTAGCGTGGTGACAGCAGTGGTGTAATGCCCTGATTGGAATGTTCTGTCATGAGTATTAGATGTTACCAGTGTTGCCCGGGTATAGCGCCACAAACAATATGAGACACTGCGCTACATGTTATTGTACCCGATTGTCTATGCTAAGATGTATAGCTATGTTTAACATGATACCTCGCCCGGCATGCAATACCCCATATACTCTTTTCTGACCTTTCTGGCTTTGCCGTTTGCATTTTTACGATTGCTGGTACGCAGTATTAATTTGCCTGCTTATCGCCATCGCTGGCCTGAACGTGTGGCCTGGCAACTGCCGGTTGTGCAAAGGCCGGTTATCTGGGTGCATGCTGTATCGGTCGGCGAAGTACAGGCAGCAGTGCCATTAGTACGACAGTTACAGAAGATGTATGACCAGTATGATGTGTATATCACCACCACGACCCCTACCGGTTCGCAACGTGTGCAGGATATATTTGGTGACGGCGTATGGCATAGCTATTTACCTTACGACCTGCCCGTAGTGGTGCGACGCTTTCTGTCTTCTATCAATCCGGTACTGGGTATCGTCATGGAAACAGAGTTGTGGCCCAATCTGTTTGCCGAGTGTCGTGATCGGTGTTTGCCGGTGATTGTAGCCAATGCGCGATTGTCAGAACGTTCTGCCCGACGTTATGAAAAATTTTCCGCTACCACCCGAAAAATATTGTCATGTATTAGTCAGGTGGCTGCGCAGGATGAATTGAGTGCAGCACGTTTCAGGCAGCTGGGGATGCCGGCTGACCGGGTACAGGTTAGTGGCAACCTGAAATATGAGCAGACCGTTCCGGCTGACCTGCAGGAAAAATCCGAGGTGTTACGTTTATCCATAGGACAGGACCGTCCGGTATGGATCGCGGCCAGTACCCACCAGGGTGAGGAAAGGACTGTGCTGGAAGCGCATGCCGCATTGCGGCAACAGCATCCGCAGTTACTGTTGATACTGGTACCGCGGCACCCGGATAGATTTACGCAGGTTGCAGATCTGGTTCGGGATAAAGGTTACAAACTGGCGCGACGTAGTGTGAATGAAATACCTGCGGCAGACATCAGTGTGTATCTGGGTGATACGCTGGGCGATTTATTGTTGTTGTTTGCCGCAGCGGATGTTGCGTTTATGGGCGGTAGTCTGGCTGAGGTTGGCGGGCATAACCCGCTGGAGGCGGCCGCTATTGGTCGCCCGGTGATTACGGCTGCGCATATTCATAATTTCGAATCTGTTTATCAGGGTCTGATAGAGGCCGGTGCTGCACGCAAGGTTCAGGGTGTGAAAGAACTGGTGAATGCGGTTGATGACTGGTTGTCCGATGCGGTGTCGCGCAATGAGGCCGGTGAGTGTGGGCGAGTGTTTGTGGCTGCAAACCGGGGGGCGCTGGATAAGTTGATGTTGCTGGTATGCAAGGAGCTGGACAGCAGGAATCAACCTTCCTGACGTCTTTTTTTCATTGAACAGCCGATCTGGTCGAGCTGTTTCTGGCTCAGCATGTGTACAGCGATATTAAGAAACTCCTGCTCTTCATAAGCCAGATGCTTCTGGTACAAGCTTGCATATTGTTCACTTAATTCGGTGAATGCGGTCGGGTTTTCGATGCTGGCCGGGCGTGCCAGCAGCGGTGCCAGTTCCTGCCACAAGGCTTGTATTTCGGCATGTTGCTGCTTGAGTTGATTGATCACATCGGCCATTTTCATGGAGCTGCGAATCAGTAGCGGGAACAGGTCTTCCTCTTCGTCACGATGGTGAAACATCGCAGCTGTTGAGAAATAACGGTGTACCTGTGCAGCGGCTTTTTTTGCATCCTCATCAAGCCCTTTGTCAGACAGGTGTTGTGCACACCGTTGCAGCAGCTCGCAATGCTCACGCATTCGCTGATGACAGGCCAGCAGCAGGCCGAGTGGGTCGGAAAAGTCCGGGGCACTTTCAGGAATCAGGGCATCCATTTAGCTGTTATCGCTCACCGTTAAATATTTGTTAATTCGCAGTATATCATCGGGAGACAGGGTTCCGGCGGCTCTTTTCAGACGCAGGTAGTTGAGAATGTAATCATAGCGTGTGCGGGCCAGATCGCGTTTGGTCTGGAACAGCAGGCGTTGTGAATTGAGCACATCAACAATGGTTCGGGTACCCACTTCAAACCCGGCTTCAGTGGTTTCCAGTGCGCTGCGAGTAGAGATGATCGATTTTTCCAGTGCCAGCACCTGGCTGATGCCGGTTAGTACACCCCGATAGGCATTGCGGGTCTGGGCGACGGTAGACCGGCGCTCGAATTCGGCCTGTTGCCGGGATTGTTGCAGTAAAAAGGCAGATTCATTGACCTGTGCGCTCGTCAACCCGCCTGAGTAAATGGGCACACTCAGCTGGACACTGATGGAATCGGTATCAAATTCGCGGGCGAAATCACCACCCACATCCTGATTTCGGGTAGAAAGCACCATGTCGACAGTGGGTAAATGATCTGCCTTGCGTATATCGACGCTTTTTTTGGCAATTTCAACGGCGGCATTGGCGGCTTGCAGGCTGAGATTCTGTTTCAGTGAAATATCGGTCCATTTATCCATGCCTTCCGGGTCGGGCTTAACAAGAGGGATCGTATCTTGTAACAGGTGCAGTTGTTCATGATAGGCGCCGGTAATGACGTTAAGCGTTTCAAGGCTGTTGGCCTGTTCGTTGATGGCCGCTATTTCGGTTGCGACCGCCTGATCGTACAGTGCCTCGGCTTCATGCACATCGGTAATCGCGATTAACCCCACTTCAAAACGCTTACGCGCCTGTTCGCGTTGCCGGGCAATGGCGGCCTTGTTGGTGCGTGCAAATTCCACGTTGTCACCGGCTGCCAGTACATTAAAATAACTTTCGGAAACACGTAAAATCAGCTCCTGTACGGCTGCACCGTAGGTGGCATCGGCCTGGCGCAGGGTAAAATCGGACTGACGGTATTGCTGTATTGCGCGGTAGTTGAATACCGGTTGGGTCAGACTCAGGTCATAACCGGTGTTGTTGAATACACTACTACCAGAAAGGGATGAATCCTGCTTTATCCGGTCCGCATTGGTGCGGAAGGTGATGTGCGGTAACAGGCCGGCCAAGGCCTGTGGTCTGGCTGTATAGGCTGCTTCGCGCGATGCGACAGCGGCCTTGAGCTGTGGGTCCTGCTGGCGAGCCAGTTGATAAATTTCATTCAGGTCTTCTGCCAGTAGCGGGTTGCTCCATAGCAGACAGGCTGTGAAGGTGGCCATTATCAGTCGATTATTGTATTGCGGGTAGTGCATTTCAATAAGTATCCATATCAAGGTCAACGGTGCGTGCCCAGGCATCCATACCGCCGTTCAGATTAATCAGGCTGTCAAAGCCCGTCCGTTCCAGATAGAGGGCGGCCTGGCGGCTGCGAATGCCGTGATGACAAATCATGACGTATTCCTTTTGGGGGTCCAGGTCAAGGGCCGCAGCGGGTAGCTGACGCATGGGTATTAGTCGTGAATGTTCCAGCGAGCAGATATCATATTCCCAGGGTTCGCGCACATCCAGCAAGATGGGGCTTGTGTGTGCGGATTTCAAGTAATCGCGCAGTTCTTCAGCGCTCATTTCGCGCATGGCTCTACCTGTTCGCAGGTAATGTGGTGGTGATTATAGTGAAAAAACCTGCGGGTAAACAGCATTCTGCAATGCGGGCAGGTCCGTTTCGAATAGCGTTTCACTTTGCCACTCCTGATCCGATAGCCGCTGAATCAGCTGTGCTTCCATAACAGGAGGCTCGCCGGTGATGACAAACAGTCGGCCACCCTTGTTCAGACAGCGTTTGAGCGCTTCCGGCAGGACGGGCAGAGAGCCGGTAACTGCGATGGCATCAAAACTGCCATCCTGATCCCAGCCACTGGCCGCATCACCGATGCGGAATTGAATATTTTCGTAGCCCATGCCGGTGAGTAACTGTTGCGCGCGTTGGCTGAATTCAGGCACGATCTCGACGCTGACAACTTCGCTACCCAGCCTGGCCAGACAGGCAGTCAGGAAACCGCTGCCGGTACCAATTTCCAGGATACGTTCAAGTGGCTGGATGGCCAGACTTTGCAGGATGCGCCCCTCGGTTTTGGGCGCCATCATGACTTCATCCTGCCCCAGTGGTATTTCGAGGTCCGAAAAGGCCAGGTTGTGGTACTTTTCCGGTACGAATCGCTCGCGTGGTACGGATGCAAGCAGCTCCAGTATTTGTGGGTCAAGTACGTCCCAGGTACGGATCTGTTGCTCAATCATGTTGTATCGTGCCAGTTCGGTATTTACTTCAATCATGGTCTTGTTCCAGCTTAATTCCTGTTAGTACCCAAGTGCGCAGGTGTGGTTGAGCGAGCCATTTGTAACATATTGAATTATATGTGATTACTGAAATTAGACTGACTTTGTCCGGCGTAGGCCTGCCACCATTCCCGTCTGTGCCACACAGGGTAAGGGGTTTGTCCTGCGCTGGCAAGTGTTCAGCGGTCAGTTTCGAGGCCTGTTGAGCTCGCTTGTCTTGCATTGCAGATGAAATGCGATATAGTCAACTTTTGCTAGGGGTGCTACGACAGGGGTTTTACGACACTGGCGGGGCTGAGATATACCCTTTATAACCTGATCCGGGTAATAC
>DRJJ01000229.1 GCA_011052255.1 Gammaproteobacteria bacterium
AGCAAGTACACGGCTGAATACCTGCTGCATTACCAGATACCGGTGCCGGTACTGCCGTCATTAAACTGGTTTTTGTCATACAACCCTGGCGCAGCATTCAGTTTCCTGAGTGATGCCGGAGGCTGGCAACGCTGGTTCTTTACCATCATGGCATTGGTCGTCAGTACCGGCATCGCTATCTGGTTGTCGCGTTTGTCAGACAACAGCAGGTGGGAGGCACTGTCACTGTCTTTAATATTAGGTGGCGCGATGGGTAACGTGATTGACCGCATGGTACTGGGGCATGTGATCGACTTTATACAGGTGTATTACGACAGATGGTATTTTCCTACCTTTAATCTGGCAGATTCCGCCATTAGCGTCGGTGTGGCGGTACTGATTATTGACAGTCTTTTTCTACAAAAGAATAAGGACAAGGCAGATGACTGATGAACTGACCATACAGTCCGGCAGTGTAGTGTCGATCTTTTATACGATTACGTTAAATGATGGTACCGTGGCCGACAGTAATTTTGGTGAACAGCCGCTGGATTTTGTAATGGGTGATGGTACCCTGATTGAAGTCCTGGAGCTGGCCCTGTACGGACTTAAACAAGGTGACAAGCAGGATGTGGGTATCGACCCGATGTACGCATTTGGGTTGCCCGATGAAGAAGCGATACAGGATCTGCCGCGTAGTGATTTCCCGGACACGCTGCCACTGGAGCCGGGTCTGATTATGGCCTTCGCTACGCCCGAAGGTGAGGATATACCGGCTTCTATCCTTGAAGTGGGTGAAGATACCGTGAAGGTAGATTTTAATCACCCCCTGGCCGGGCATGAGATTCGGTTCGTGGTTGAGGTGGTGACGGTCAAGCCGTCACAGGCCTGATAGTGTATATAACACTATGAAAGTCCTGCTAGCCAATCCGCGTGGTTTCTGTGCCGGGGTCGACCGCGCCATCGAAATCGTTGAGCGTGCCCTGGAGGTTCATGGTGCGCCAATTTACGTACGTCATGAAGTGGTACATAACACCACTGTGGTCAATGATCTACGCAACAAGGGCGCGGAGTTTGTTGATGAACTGGATGAGATACCGGCCGGAGCCACGGTTATCTTCAGCGCCCACGGTGTTTCACAGCAGGTCAGGCAGGATGCCGAACAATATGGTTTGCGAATATTCGATGCAACTTGCCCGTTAGTAACCAAGGTGCATCATGAGGTGGCTCGTTATGCGCGTGATGATTACGAGGTTATTCTTATAGGGCATGCCGGTCACCCGGAGGTTGAGGGCACGATGGGGCAATATTATCGCGAGGGTGGAGCGGGTGGCGTCTATCTGGTCGAGAAGGTCGAGGATGTTGAGCAATTACAGGTAAAGCAACCAGAGCGGCTTGCCTATGTGACTCAGACGACTTTATCGGTTGATGACACGGCCAATGTAATTAATGCATTGCGTCAGCGGTATCCTTCCATTGATGGACCACACAAAGAAGACATCTGTTATGCAACGCAGAATCGTCAGGATGCAGTCAAGTTACTGGCAGTACGTTGCGATATAGTGATGGTGGTGGGTTCAGCCAATAGCTCTAATTCAAACCGCCTGCGTGAAATCGCTGAGCTACAGGGTGTACCAGCCTACCTGGTCGATACCGAGAATGATATTGAAGCGGCCTGGCTGGAAAACAAGCAGGTTATTGGTGTGACAGCTGGTGCATCTGCACCGGAGATACTGGTTCAGAGTGTGATCAATTGTCTGATCGAGTTGGGTGTTACTGAAGTAGAAGCTTTGTCAGGCAAGGCAGAGAATGTGGCCTTCTCGTTGCCAAAGTCATTGCAGCGGTCCTGATTACGAGCAGAGGGTTGCACTGTTAGCTACCCCGGCACGCCCGGTGGGCGCGATTGTAATATCATATATCCCTCGGTATCCGGCGGCGCATTCACCTGGAGTCAGGGTGAACTTGGGGTTTATACTGGCCAGGCCCTGGCTGTTGAATTGCACTGTTGTAATGGTGGCGGGATTATAGGTAAATACTGTAGTGCCCTTGAATGCTCCCTGACTACGGATGGGGCTATTGTTACTGTCCCACCGTACTATCCAGCCAGTACTCCAGTCACTACCGCCGCAGGTTGTTTGATTTGTACTGGCACAAATTGTTACGTTCGACTGCCGTTTTACCGCCTCGCTACGGGCCAGATTGATTGAAGACATCAGGCTGTTTGCCTGGGTGGTTACCAGATTGGTGCTGATTGATTTTTTGAATGAAGGTGCCGCCAGCATGACCAGTATGGTTCCGATGACCAATGTAACCATCAACTCTACGAGCGTAAACCCCTGCATTTTGAATGTGTTTTTAGCTATACGCATATTATATTCCCAATGCCTTACAGGATAGAATGTGTCGGGTAGGCGCGAACGTATATTTATCGTTCCTGTGTGATACTTATACAGCACAATAATAGTATAAGTACGGTAATTATCGATACTTGGAGGTCGTGTGTGTGACGTAGTTGTCATTGGCGCTGGCATAATTGGCATGTTATCCGCCCGAGAGTTGCATAATGCAGGGTATTCAGTGACCATTCTGGAGCAGGGTGAAACTGCCCGTGAGTCATCCTGGGCCGGCGGAGGTATCCTGTCACCAATATATCCGTGGCGTTATCCAGAACCGATTAATCGTTTGGCTGCCTGGAGCCAGAAGGCCTATCCGGGTTTCTGTGAGCAACTACATGAGCAAACCGGTGTTGATTCGCAATGGATACGCAGCGGATTTCTGATGCTCGATGTGGACGAGCATGAACGCGCCAGGGACTGGTGTCAGGATCGCAAAATTCCTGTGGCAAACTGGTTTGGTGAGTCATTACAAGCAAGAGAACCAGAGCTATCATCGATGTTTGGTCGGGCTGTCTGTATGACAGATGTTGCGCAGGTGCGTAACCCGCACCTGGTCAAAGCGCTGCACAAGTCGCTGCTGGACTCAGGTATAAAAATTCGTGAGCATTGTCCGGTGCGCCATTTAAAGATACAGCAAGCTTGTGTAACCGGCGTTGAAACAGAACAAGGTCTTGTGACGACAGATAAGGTGCTGGTCACAGCGGGTGCCTGGAGCGGCGAGTTGCTGCAGCACAATAATCTGGTGCTGCCGGTCAAACCGGTGCGAGGCCAGATGCTGCTTTTCAAGGCCCGGCCGGGCTTGCTCAAGCACATCCTGCTGTGGGAGGGACGTTATTTGATCCCGCGTGCTGATGGAAGAATCCTGATGGGGAGTACAGTAGAAGATGTAGGGTTTTCGCACGCTGTGACAGAACAGGCCGCACATTTGTTATGTGAAAAGGCGGTTACCATGGTACCAGCACTGGAATCCATAGAAATAGAGAGGCACTGGGCAGGTCTGCGGCCGGGTTCTCCAACCGGTGTGCCATATATTGGTCCGGTTCAAGGAATCGAGGGCTTGTACCTGAACACCGGGCATTTTCGTTACGGTGTTGTAATGGGGCTGGCATCAGCACGTCTGGTCGCTGAGCTGATAAGCGGAACAGAACCCACAATGCCCGCGTCAGATTATGCGCCTGGCAGTCTGTCTGAGCAGGTCGGTTGATTCCCTTCCTGTCAGAGTACCTGAGCAATTTCATGGATTTCAGTCGTGCTTGCAGATATAATTCGGTATATGTCGACATCATCCACCAACTGGCCCTATAGCCAGGAGCAGATCATGGACCTGTTCCAGGCGCATGGTATACAGTGCACACAGCAGCGGTTAGACATTGCATTACTATTGTTTCGGCAGCCACAGCATATGTCAGCAGATGAGATCATGATGCGGGTTAATCAGACTGGCCAGGTTTCTAAGGCAACAGTCTATAATACGCTTGGGCTGTTTGCAGAAAAGGGACTGGTTCGCGAAGTGATAGTTGATCCAAGCAGGGTATTTTACGATTCCAACCTTGGTATGCATCATCATTTTTATAACATTGACACGGGTTTGCTGACCGACATCGAAACCGACAAACTAAATCTTACGCAACTACCTGTTTTGCCTGAAGATACGGCAATTGAGGGTATTGATGTGATTGTCAGGATTCGTAGCACCCGCTCACTGAGTCAGGAAAATACATAGGAAGTGTGCTGACATTCATTTCAATTTAGTATTCCTGAGGGATATACAGGCCAGGCTACTGTGCTGGTTCTGTCCGGCCTTATCTTTTATACTTCCACCCCCTTAAAGTCATACGCAGCCGGAATAGCTCAGGTGGTAGAGCAACGCATTCGTAATGCGTGGGTCAGAGGTTCGAGTCCTCTTTCCGGCACCATTCTTTACACTTCACTGAGTAAATTTGTTAGTGAATATTTCTTAATAGAATCGGAAATACTCACTGGAAACTATCAAATTATTAATAAATACAATAAAAACAAGTATTAAGGTGTCTTTGTCCCCGTCGCGAATCAAACTGCCAATTTCTTTACATATCGGGAATATTTATACACAATATATAGAGTAATAGGTTCGATCGGGTAGTAAGCATTTTATGCCCAGATAAAAAATAATAGCTAAGGCAGGTGGTATCCATGGTGAACTCAAACAGACAACAGTATGGTTTTACTCTGATGGAGATTCTGGTCACGCTGGTGATTGCTGTCATCCTGACTACATCTGTGATTCCTTCATTTAGTAATATGATCCAGCGTAGCCGGATTGCAACCAAAACTAACCTCCTGGTTTCATTTCTGGCAATTGCGCGCTCAGAAGCAGTCAAACAGGGTATGCCAGTTACAGTTTGTGCCAGCAGTAATGGCACAAGTTGTACGGGTGGCAGCTTTGCTGATGGCTGGATTGTTTTTGTTGATGCGACGAATGCCGGAACTGTAGATGATGGCGAAAAAATCTTAAATGTTCAGCAACAACTGGGTGGCGGTATCAACGTAACCTTTACCCCACCCAATAATCTGGGTTACATACAATTTGCACCTACCGGTATGCTGAGTTCTGCTTGTGAACTCTGTGCACACGATGAGCGGTGGCTGGTGTTCGAAAATACAGAACAGACTGCTGGTCCCCTCGATAAGCTGTTTGCTGTATTGTCACCGTGGAGTATCGCTCATGCCGAAGGTGGACCCGATTTGGGCAATAATGGCGAGGGAGACATTGGCAATGGCGGCGATACTGATGATTCAGGTGCTGGTGGTGATCCTGGTGGTGATCCTGGTGGTGACGCAGGCGTACCTGAACCGAGATACACCTATATCCTGTGTGATAGCTACAAAAAGACAAAAGGCCAGAGCGTGATTGTTTACGGGTCGGGTCGTGTGAGTTCCGAACCTTACACCTGCCCGTAAAAATCCTCCCGGGCTGTTATGCCGGCCAATGTCTGCTATAACAACAATAAGTAAAGCAATAATGACTTCAGGTAAACATGACAAAGGCTAAATCCGATCCCGATGGTCTGACCCCGCAGCAGGCCTGGCAAATGCTGCAGGACAATCCGCGCGCTATACTAATCGATATACGATCCAGTATGGAATACCTGTTTGTCGGCCATCCAGTCGGTTCTGTGCATGTGCCCTGGATCGATGAGCCAGAATGGGAGATTAATCCACATTTTTGCGCAGAGGTGCGCAAGGTATTACTGGGTGGTGCAGTGTGTGATCTGGATGAGGGTTGTGCACCGGTTATTCTGATTTGCCGTAGTGGCAAACGTTCACGTGAGGCGAGTGAATCCCTGTTAGCGGCAGGTCTGAAAAATATCTACCATATTGAGGAAGGATTCGAAGGTGATCTGGATGACCATCATCATCGCAGCACGCAGGGCGGCTGGCGTCATCATAGGCTTCCCTGGGAGCAATGTTAGGATAATGTGTAAGCCTGAAAGATGCAGCTGAAAATTGAACTAGATATCGATCCGCGAAAGTTGTTGTTGGTGCTAGTGACTATAGAACTGATATTTCTGATGATCGATGGCTTGTTTAATTGTTGCTGGTTCGGCGCATCACAAGATCTGAAAGTCCTGTTCGATATAACCAGAGAAGCCAACCTGCCTACCTGGTTTTCGAGTACCCAGGCTGTGGTAGTCGGATTATTAGCCTGGGTATATGCACGCCAGAGAGAAGGGCTGAAACCACAACAGGCTGCTACCGGCTGGTATGTGATAGCGGTATTTTTCAGTTATCTGGGTATTGATGATGCTGCACAGTTGCATGAACGTGTGGCAACTGCACTATCTAACAGCGCCGAATCAGGTGAAACAAATAGCTGGTTGGTCGATCAGTTTCTCGGGTTTTCAAGTTATTACTGGCAATTTTTGTTTGTTCCGGTGTTTGGTGCGGTTGCACTGTAT
>DRJJ01000230.1 GCA_011052255.1 Gammaproteobacteria bacterium
AATATCTTCCAGACCCACCGAAATACGAATCAATCCATCATCAATACCTGCCGCCAGCCGCGCTTCATCAGACAAACGACCATGTGTGGTGGTGGCCGGATGGGTGATAGTTGATTTGGTATCACCCAGATTCGCGGTGATTGACAGCAGTTTTGTCGCATCAATCAAACGCCATGCCGCCTCTTTCCCACCGCGTAAAACAAACGACACAATACCACCTGAACCGGACATCTGTTGTGTTGCCAGTTCATACTGCGGATGCGAACTCAGCCCCGGATAGTACACACGCTCGACTGCCTGCTGTTGCTCCAGCCATTGCGCCAAAGCCAATGCCGATGCGCAATGAGCCGTCATGCGGATCTTTAGCGTTTCCAGTCCCTTCAAAAACACCCATGCATTAAATGGACTCATGGTCGGGCCAGCCGTGCGCAGAAAACCGTACACGCCCTCACCCACCAGTTCCTCCGAACCGATTACCGCCCCACCAATACAACGCCCCTGACCATCCAGATATTTGGTTGCAGAATGAATAACAATATCGGCGCCCAGTTCCAGCGGTTTCTGTATCACGGGCGTGCAAAAACAGTTGTCTACCGCCAGCCAGCAATCATGCTGGTGAGCCAGATCAGCCAATTTGCGAATATCGGCAATTTCGGTCAGCGGATTCGACGGGGTTTCCAGAAACAGCAAACGGGTTTCCGGACGAATGGCATCGGCCCAGGCCTGCACATCATCCTGTGCGACAAACGTGGTTTCAATACCAAAACGGGCAAGGTGCTGTTCAAACAACACCACCGTACTGCCAAAAATACTGCGCGATGAAACAATGTGGTCACCCTGATTAAGTAAGCCCAGGCAGGTTGATAAAATCGCAGCCATGCCAGATGAAGTAGCCACACAACGTTCACCTCCTTCCATCGCGGCCAGGCGCTGTTCAAAAGTACGTACCGTCGGATTGGTAAAGCGCGAATAGATATTACCCGGTTGATCGCCCGAGAAACGCGCTGCCGCCTCAGCCGCACTGGCAAAAACATAACTCGAAGTCGGAAAAATCGGCTCGGCATGTTCACCCTCTGCGGTATGTACATGCCCGGCACGAACGGCCAGCGTAGCCAGTTGCCAATTGCTGTTATCATTGTCAGACATACTCTTCTCCATCGCAGCCGCCCATCACCAATGGTAAAAAGCGACAGGCATAAAAAAACCTGCTGGCTAAAGCAGGTCATTGGCCTCGCTTTAGCTGTATTTATTATGCGCCCGCAAGCTGGAAACTCAAATCGGCGCGTTAAATTTATCCTAGTGCATGACACGTGTGGTGTCAAATACTTTACAGTTAATACCTATCCAATACAGCGTACGTTACTTACCCGCCATATTGTTTACAGACCGTCGGCAGCAAGGATGCTGCCGCCGAGCGTACAGGGATGTATTGATAGCGTGTCTGTAAACGATATGGCGGGTAAGTAGCGTACACATTGTTTACCAGTGCATAACTCAGCCGTTATTATGCAGACCAATCAGTTCGGAATTGTTCGCTTCAGCGCTACTGACATCCGAACCATTATGTTTGGCATCATCATTGCGCCTGGACTCTACATAATCCAGATAGCGTTTATCGATATCACCGGTCAGGTACTCGCCATTGAAGACCGATGCATCGTAGGCTGTTAAATCCGGGTTGCCTTTGCCGACACAGTCTTTCAGGTCATCCAGATCCTGGTACACCAGCCAGTCGGCACCAATGACTTCGGCTATCTCTTCCACACTGCGATCATGTGCAACCAGTTCACTGGCGCTGGGCATATCGATACCGTACACATTCGGGTAACGCACTGCCGGTGCAGCCGATGCAAAATACACCTTGTTGGCTCCTGCTTCACGCGCCATCTGAATAATCTGCATAGAAGTTGTACCACGAACTATGGAGTCGTCAACCAGTAAAACATTTTTACCACTGAATTCCAGATCAATCGCATTTAGTTTCTGGCGCACTGATTTTTTACGTTCTTTTTGACCCGGCATGATAAAGGTACGACCAATATATCGATTTTTAATAAAACCTTCGCGGTATTTAATACCCAGCTCATTGGCCAGTTGCAAGGCCGAGGTACGACTGGTATCCGGTATCGGTATCACCACATCAATATCATTGTCCGGGTATACTCTTTGAATTTTCGCTGCCAGGTGATCACCCATGCGCAATCGTGCCTTGTATACAGACACGTCATCAATAATCGAATCCGGTCGAGCCAGATAAACAAATTCAAACAGGCAGGTTGAACGTACCGGGTTATCAGCACACTGTTGACTGAAGAAATTTCCGTCACGATCTATGAATACGGCCTCACCCGGCAGGATATCCCGTATCAGTTCAAAGCCCAGTACATCCAGCGCGACGCTTTCGGATGCGATCATGTACTCCGTGCCTTTTTTTGTCTCACGCTTGCCTACAATAACAGGGCGTATCCCGTACGGATCGCGAAATCCTACAATGCCGTAACCGGTAATCATCGCGACGACGGCATAGGCTCCACGGCAGCGTTTATGTACGTTGGTAACGGCCTTGAAAACATCTTCATGATTAATGCTCAGCTTGCCCTGGCTTTGCAGCTCATGGGCAAACACATTCAACAGCACCTCGGAATCGGACTGGGTATTGATGTGGCGTAAATCTTCACGAAACAGATCCTGCTTGAGCTGCTCGAAGTTGGTCAGGTTGCCGTTATGCGCCAGCGAAATACCGTAGGGAGAGTTGACATAAAAAGGTTGCGCCTCTGCCGAACTGGCACAACCGGCAGTAGGATAACGCACATGACCAATACCCATTTTACCCTTGAGTTCAATCATGTCTCTTGTTCGGAACACATCTCTGACCAGGCCATTGCCCTTGCGCAGATGCAGGCGACCATCCTTGCTACTGGTCATAATACCGGCAGCATCCTGCCCACGATGCTGCAACACAGTCAGCGCCTCGTAGATAGACTCATTAACTGCCTTTTTACCAACAATGCCGACTATGCCGCACATGAATCAAGCCACCTCGAATCAGAACTTAATGTTACTGGCAATATCCGGAGGCAAATAACTGCGCAACCAGATAGCCATTTCCTGGAATTGTGGTATCAGCATCGAGCTGTCCCAACCGCTTTCCTGTGGCAAGCTGGTCAAGCCAGCACCCATCACAATGACAGCAACAATAGCGATACCTCTTGCCGCGCCAAATATAACCCCGAACATGCGATCAGTCCCGCTCAGGCCGGTCTTTTTAACCAATGTAGACGCCAGGTGGTTCAGTAATGCGCCGGCGACCAGTGTTAACAGGAACAGCGCAGAAAAAGAGGTGATAAACCGTATAGACGGTGAATCAATAGTGTCTAGCAGTAACGCATCAAGCCGATAGGCAAAGGTCATCGCCACCCACAACGCTGCCAGCCAGGTGGTCAGAGACAGGGCCTCCTTTACAAAACCACGCATCAGGCTGATTCCGGCCGATAGTAAAATAATCACCACAATCAGAAAATCAAGCCAGTTCACTGGAGTCTCCCGGGTAATAGAAAATGCGGACTTGATAGTAACAAATACCCGGCGATATGTATGGATCTTTTTATCACGGGTGGCGCACAACATAGGCGTTTTTTTGCCCTGCCTTCTTCAGTTTTTTCAGCGAGTTGTCAGCATCATTGCGGTTTAGCACGGGCCCGATACGTACCCGATAGTAGATCTTCTTCTGCTTGCGAATTTTTTCGACATAGGCCTTGAAGCCTTTGCTACGCAGGGTACTACGCAGTTTTAATGCCTTGTCGCTGGTATTGAAACTACCAACCTGTACCGCCCAGGCCCTGATTGTTTCCGGGCTCGCGGCGGTTGCCTGTGCTGACGAAGGCTGTTTTTTCGGCTTTGTTGCCTGCTGAGTCTTGACTGGTGGCTTTTTTGTTGGCTCCTCCTCACTGATTACAGGCTTGTTGCTCGCCGTTGTGGTTGCTGGCGTAGCTGGTTGCACGTTATACGGCCTGGCTGACTTTTGTACAACATGGGGCCGATGCTCCTGCATCGGTGGAGCTTTTGGTATAACCAGGGTACGCGGGTCTACTGCATCCAGCGCCTGTGGTATGGGCGGAATTTCACGTAACACCGGGTTGCCGGTGCCATCCAGTATCATCGGAATAAATATCACTCCCAGTGCAAGTAATACAGCAGCGCCAATCAGTCGTTGTTTCAATTGAATATCCACATTTTAGGCAACAGGTTAACAGCCATAACCAACAGGCTCTATTATACGCATGCCGCCCATGCATCGGCTACTGTATAAAACGAGCCACATACCACAATTCGATCCCCGCTCTGCGCCTCTGCCCGCGCGATCCGGCAAGCCAGGGTCACTGACTCAGCGGTAGTAATATGGCTGGCACCTGCCTTTTTCAGCTCATCGTACAACCTGGAGCAAGGCATCGCACGCGCAACATCCAGCGAGGCGATATACCAGTCGTCTACCCGGTCGACCATCAGCTTTACCATAACGCTGACATCTTTATCGGACAATAGTGAAAAAACCAGCCGTGTACGACCCGGAACCGGGTGAGTTCGCAGATTTTCCATCAATACAGTCACACTCTCGGGATTATGGGCAACATCCAGAATAATCCCGGTTTCCCCAGGTATCAGTTGAAAACGCCCGGCCAGTTGCACGCCTAGCAGCCCGTTGCGAACCGACTGCTGGTCAACCGGGATACGCGCATCCAGCTGTTCCAGCGCAGCCAGTGCCAGTGCCGCATTCTGAACCTGTACCTCACCGCGCAAGGCAGGTAATGGCAAGCCGTTACGCTGCGACTGATTGCCCTGCCAGTGCCAATGGTCAGGTAACTGCTCTGCGCACAGATCGAGGCCCTGTGCTGACCGATGATCAGGCATCAGCCGATAATCAAAGTCACGCGCCAGACATAACAGTCTGGCACCTGTTTCCTCTGCTGCGCGTACCACGCTATCCGGGGGTTGCCTGATACCGCATACAGCAGGCCGTCCGGCACGAAATATACCTGCCTTTTCGAAACCTATTTGCTCCAGGCTGTCACCAAGCCAGTCACAGTGTTCGAGACTGAGCGAGGTCAGCACCGCCA
>DRJJ01000231.1 GCA_011052255.1 Gammaproteobacteria bacterium
GGGATGAATCGGCAACAACTTGATAAATCCCTGCGCTCCCTTGCTAATGAGCAGCCTATACCGGTTACGGTTAGTGGTGACTGCATGGATCCACTATTCAGTGATGGAACGCGTCTGCTTGTAAGCCCTGAAAAAATGTACTGGCCGGGTGATATTATTGTTTTTCGGCGATGGGACAGACAATTAGTATCGCATCGTTTGCTTGCTTATTATCGTCGTCATGGTGAAAGAAGGTATTTGACGCAACCGGATTCCGGTTCCAGGCCAGATAGCGCCATTACTGTTGATCAGATACTCGGTAAAGTAGTCGGGGGAGATTGTGTGAAGGAAGCGGCTAAGATACCCCTGTGGCAGCGGCTCATGTCTGTCATTCGTATGTGTAAAGTCATTCTGGTCAGGATTCCTGCTTTTTTAAATCGCCAGTATAGATAAATGTCCCACCAGCCGTTCCTGAATAATCCTGATGAATTCCCTGACCCAGATGAAATTACTTCATGGGGCGATGAGACGATCATCATCGATTTTATTGGCGGCCCTTACCGATTCAGTGGACTAAACGAATCTCAGGCACTCGCTCTACAATCCCGCTTCGGCGATTGCTGCATCCCGTCGTGTGAGGAAAACAGCATAGTAATTGACACCCGCATAGCACACATTGATGAATCTGTCTTTCGTGAAATTGACCGGGCTAATGGTTATGTTTACGAGCATATTGATTACTCGTTTAAAAAATCAAATGTAGAAATAGTCGGGCAGTATTTTACTGCAAACCTCGATCTGGACAACACGCTATCTGCTACAATGTGGACTCCACTCAACGAGCACCCCTGGTTCCCAGGCATTGTTTTTGAGAACTTCTTTCGCAACCTGGTCGCCTACCGCCTGTTAGAACTGGGTGGTGTGCTATTACATAGTGCTGGTATGGTTAATCATGATGATAAGGTCTGGCTGTTTGTGGGCCATTCAGGTGCAGGCAAATCTACAATTGCCGAGCTATGCTGTAATGCGGGCTACTCGATACTGAGCGACGACCTGAATGCCATACTCCCTGATGGCGATAAACTCTATGTTGAGAAAGTTCCATTTTCCGGCACCTTCCGCAGCCTGCATAGCCGAGGCTCCAGATACCCTCTCAAGACTTTATGCCGTATCGTCAAAGACAATACAAACTACCTGGAGCCTGTCAGTAATGGGGAAATGCTGGCCTTAATGGTAGCTAACTCACCGTTCATCAATCAGGACAGACTTCGTCAGGATGAGCTTCTAACGAATCACCTGAAAATGATGGAACACTGTCAGAGCAATACACTGCATTTCAGTCTTGATGGTAAGTTTACTGATTTGTTAAGCTGATTGATAAACCACTCCTGTTAATACGGAAAATTTATTTATCCAGACACTCCTGTTGCAGACGTGCTACCCGATGCACTCCTGCATGAACAACAGTGGGATCACCGCAGACCATATCTGAAATACCTGGGCAAAAACCTGCTGTACCCTGTCTGGCTCCTAGAGAACTGGCATTTTTTGCAGCAGCGATTGACAGTTCCCGGACCTCCTGCAGGCTGGTCGAACCATGCCAGATTTCTGAGATAGACGTTTCGTATAATGAGCCAGTTGGCCGCCTTAGAGAGACACAGGGAAATACCGTTCCGTACGGATCAACCGTTAGGGTGGTCGCTCCTGTCCCACAGTGCTTATAGTCACCTGCCGGGCTTTTTTTCGCGTCACTGCCACAGTTAGATTCTACAAGAAAACCGCGTTCCATCTGCAACCGATAGAGCTGGCGCAAACCCTCATCCGTCGGTGCAATAGACTGGGGTGACCGATCACCATCATCACGTGGAGAGATATGTGGATCAAAGCTTAGCTTACAGCCCAGTTTATCTGCAAAATCGTACATTTCTTCAATCTCAGGCTCGGCCCAGCGGGTCAACGGACAGTTAAGCTGCACCCTGAGCCCTGCTTCCTGCATGTTTTTAAGATTTTTCTTCAATCTGTCAAAGCTGCCCGGAATGCGTGTTTGGCGATCATGCGTCTCGGCTGATGCTCCATGAAGACTGATCTCGATGATGTAGGGGTCAATTTCAGCCTGCAGCCGCTGCACCACATCCGGCCTTAAGGCATGGCCATTTGATTTGATGCGCATGACAAAACCCAGCTGGCGGCCTCTCGCGCCAATCTTCCAGAAATCCGCATGCGCAAGCGGTTCACCGCCAGATAAAGTCAGGTTCAATACCTGCATGTCACGAAGGTCATCCATCAGCCTGTAATACTGATCGAGTGACAGCGGCTTGCCAGCAAGTTCACGGTCGTTGTAGCAGATAAAACAATCAAGGTTACAGCGATAGGTAAGTTCTAGCAGAACGGAGAACAGGGCATTGTCCTGTCGCATACGGCCAATGATATCGTAGTATTTCACGCTACGTCACACGGCTCCCACACGACAACATTTGCCTTGATCAGTTCATCTATGTAGCGATTTATATCAGTATCAAGCACCGTCGCATCGACATCATATTCTGCTAGCAGCCTTGCGTGCAGTAAATCGAGCGACAACCCCTGTTCAAACAACTCGACAATGCGGACGCCCAGTTCATTAAGTACCAGCACCTCACCTTCATCCTGGTTCAGCACTACGCCTTCATTGCCCACTTTACGCCAGCGAATATAACTGTGTAACTTCACTGTATTCATGACACGAAAGGGCTGCCCATCCAGCGTTAAATAGTGATCTTCACGAATTGATATTTGGCGCACATGCACCAACGTTGGTGGTGTCCTTCTGACAATCTACAGCAATGGATTCCAGCTTCTCTATTGACAGGATTTGTGGAGCAGAATAGGAAAGACGATGAGCCTCATTATCTGTAGACAATATGTTTGCCACATTTTTTTCTGACTTGTCAGATATGTTTTTTTTATCCATTTGGTTCTATAAAATCTGATTCTGATTGTTATACTGATCGTGTCTCTCTTTTCTTTTCTTACGCGCCTTCTTACGATCCGGTGAGGACGATGTGGTGATCAATCTCGAATCAGTTTGTGTGAGAGTCAGCGTCACATACGGATCCCCCACCAGGTTGTAGATTGCAGACATGTA
>DRJJ01000232.1 GCA_011052255.1 Gammaproteobacteria bacterium
CGTCACCATTTGGATCTACCTTTCCAACAACAGGGCCCTGTATCTCATTGTCGTAAACAACCGTGTTGGCTGTGCCCGTGGTGCTTCCGGCCGAATCAAGCGTTCCGGTTACGGTTACTACCATACCAACCTTCAGTTCAGCGGGTGTGGATGAAACATTGCCATTGACTGTAATCGCGGCACTATCGACGTTGTACTCGACGCCATTTACGTAAATGCTGCCTATCCCGGTAATACTGCCAGATGAGGTTATACCCGTACCGCCAATTCCAGCGAATGTGCCGCCACCGCCTCCGCCACAGGAAGACAGAATCGTTACAGCCAGTACCGCCAGTGCGAGAAATATACTACGTCGTTTCATTTCGGATTCTCCTGATCGGCATCCTTTTCATGGTAATAAATACCCAGGCTCACTGACCTGGCCGATGATTTATTTTTGGCCGGATGCTCAGACAACCAGGCATCCAGTTCTTCCAGCAGAGCTTGCGCTTTTTCTGCTGACATTTGTTTGAAATCGTTCACAGCATCCGGATCAACGCTGTCATTAAAGACTTTACGCTGGAAGCGCAAATCGGTTTTATCGGCACAGAGATTATGGTCTATGGTGCTGATCATTTCGCCAACATCGGTACCCAGGATATGCAATTTTTCTACCGGGTCACCACCGGGGATATAGGCATGCTTTTTCAATCTGACTTCGTTGCCGGTTACCAGTACGGTTGCTGACACTTCCAGAAGGTCAAGCATTGCCTGGGTAGGTATATCACCACTGTATTTTTTGACCAATGCGGCGAATGAACGTTCCCCACCCTCTATTGCAAGCATGGCCGGCTGGTCATTCAGGTCAGTAAACAGCGGATCATTCAACCAGCCACTGATAACCCGCACAGCGCGGTTATAGCGCCCGACCGTACCCAGATCATCATCATCACCCAGCTCATGCAGACGCTTGGTTTCCTTGCGTGTCAGGCCGGTCATCGCCGAGACCTTTGATATGGTCTGCTTTTTACCGGGTACGCTGAAATCATCAAACGCAACATCTACATAGGTTTTCTTTGCCAACTCTGCAAAACTGCCATAGGCTATCCCATTACGCAGCAGTACCCTGACCAGAGGCCTGAGCAATACCTGTATCGCTTTGAATAGCGCTTTTTGAGTTGGGTTGTCCATAATTGGGAATTATATCCCACTTTCGCAAGTTTTCAAGAGAATAATGCCGATAATACCTCAATTTTAAAGGTTATTATCCTGGTTATTGACCAGATGACATGTTTTTCGGATAAAAGCCACTATATTCTGTTGATTCACGGCTCCCGTTTATTACAGTTCCATTCCACTACTGTCCCATAAACTCCCTCTCCCTCAGGAAGAGGGTTGGGGTGAGGGGGCACAATAGATATAACTCATTGTTTTATATATTCCCTCATCCTGTCCTTCTCCCTGAGGGAGAAGGGATTGCGTCGATTAGCATGTTGCGTAATTTCATGTCTTAGATGTCTTCGGCATAGCTACTGTATCTTAAAATAAGCAACATACACATAAACACGATTATGTTTATGGGACAGCAGTGGTGAACTCGCGGTTGCGAGTGTGTTTATAAAGGAAGGCAGCTATAACAAGGAGCTTGCCGGAAGAAACAGATGAGTACTATCACTACTCTGGCTCCCTGACCACGCCTCCGTGTAGCGAAGGGGTAAAGTGGTATGTCATGGACGAGAAAATAGAGGCCAGCAGTGCGCAAATCACACAGTTCCAGGGCTTCTTTAACATGAATGCCCGTCCGATACAGCCATTGAATGGCCGTGTTATCACAGAACGCAACGACTAACCATTCATCGCGTCATGTCTGGCAGGCACCGCAGTATTCTGCGGTGCCTTTTATGTCTGTATTTTATAGCACACGACCTATAAGATGATGAACTATGTCATCGAACAAAAAAGTAATTTATGCCGCCCTGGCTGGCAATAGCCTGATTGCGATAACCAAGTTTGCCGCTGCCATGTTTACGGGCAGTTCTGCCATGTTGTCGGAAGGCATTCATTCACTGGTAGATACCGGTAATCAGGGTTTATTGCTGTATGGCATCAAGCGTTCAACCATACCTGCCGACGAGAAATTTCCATTTGGCCACGGCAAAGAAATCTATTTCTGGAGCTTTGTTGTCGCCATTTTAATATTTGCTGTCGGTGCGGGCGTGTCGATATATGAAGGCGTACATGGTGTTTTAAAACCATCACCCATCGAAAACCCGGCAGTAAACTACGTCGTTCTGGGGCTGGCCATGATATTCGAAGGGGCAGCATGGTACTTCGCTCTTACGGAGTTCACACGCGCCAAGGGGAAATGGGGTTACATTGATGCAGTGAAGCATAGCAAAGATCCATCTCTGTTCGTTGTGCTGTTCGAAGACTCGGCCGCGATGCTTGGACTCATTGTTGCGTTTGCCGGCATACTGGCCAGCCAGTTAACCGGTATCTACCTGTTCGACGGTATTGCCTCAATCATAATTGGCCTGATACTGGCCGGAACCGCTATCTGGCTCGCATACGAAACCAAAAGCCTGTTAATTGGTGAAAGCGCACTGCCTGAAGTGACTGATGGCATAAGA
>DRJJ01000233.1 GCA_011052255.1 Gammaproteobacteria bacterium
TCTGTAGCGCTGGCGTATGGCATAAACTGGCCGCTATCATTTTTACTACCCGTTTTCACATCGGTATTCCTTGCTTTACCTTTACCGGCACCGTCTATTCGTCAGGGGCTGACCAATATGATGCAAACGCTGTTAGCATTTGTTATTGGCATCGTTTTTAACCTTGTTTTTCTGCCATATCCGTTAGTCTATATTCCAATGCTCGGGCTTATGCTATTTAATATTTATTACTATATGAATCGGGGGGGATCATTCTGGCTGGTACTGATGCTACTGCTCGCGGTGCTGATCGTCCCGATGATGGGTACAGTGAACGAAGCATTGGCTCTGGGCTTTGCTGAGGGTTTTGTTTTATCCGGCATTATTACGGTATTGATGATATGGCTGGCTTACGGTTTGTTCCCTGTTCTTGATGAGGTCAAGTCACGGCCAAAAAAAACGCGATTCCAGCCAGGCTATTCACGCCCGGCAGCCTTATTGGCGATTAAAAGCACCGCGGCAGTATTGCCTATCGCTTTATTCTTTATATCATTTAATCTTACCGGGCAACTACTGGTTATGGTGAATGCGGCTATTTTCTCGCTATCACCTGATGTGGTTAAAGGCAGGCAGGCTGGCGTGAAAGCGGTAGTAACCACACTGGCTGGTGGGGCTGCTGCGTGGATATTTTACTATGTGTTGATTGTGGTGCCGGAATTTTACTTTCTTGTTGCTCTAATGCTTTTAACTACAATGTTATTTGCAATGCTTATTTTCTCTGGCAGACCCAGGGCCAGCTATTATGGTTCGGCGTTTGTTGCACTGGTTATACTGGTTAATAGCAGCCTGTCTGCCGGTTCTGATTTTAGTGCTAATTTTTTCTGGCGTGTTATTTTTATTACACTGGCTACAGTATATGTCGTCGTAGCACTTAGAATGCTTGAGCACTTCTGGCCAAACAAGGTGAGGTAGTAATATGATCAACTCTGTATTTTCTTACGGTCGTTACCGGGTTGTATTTTCCGGCTTATTGCTACTTTTATCTGCCTGTAGTTCAAGTGATGTGAAGCATGGCAAGCAACTAACAGTCTGTCCGGCCGAGCGTATTCAGGTGTGCACTCGTGAATACAGGCCTGTATGTGGTGCTCATGTACAAGGGAGAGACAGGACCTACTCAACCGGTTGTGTGGCTTGCTCTAACCCTGAAGTAACAAGCTATCGGGAGGGCATCTGTAAAAAATGATGCGTACATTCTGTGCCGGTTGCATTGAGTAAACAGGTGATGATAAAGCAGTTAATTATAGATACAGAAGCATTAATAATATCAAACCATAGTTAATATGTGCGATATATGACTGCTATGAAGTACAAGCGTCTGTTTTGGTATCTATTTATAATATGAGTCTATTCTGTTAGTCTTGCAATGTTATTAGCTCATCCCGAGCAACAGTGGGCCACACTTTGTGTGGCAGCTGTTGATAATTTAGATAAAAGTGATCTTTTATCAGAGTGTGTCGGTTAATTCCTTCCAACGATTAAATACAGGAGTGTTAACATGAAAACAAATCACAAATTTATCGGGTTGCTAATGTCATGCGCGCTCTTGCTGGGGTCAGCATCCTTTGCCTGGGCAGAGGGTGACAAAGAAGAACGTGATGCTATTGATTTTGATAAAGAACCTGTAACAGCAACTCTGGATCTTAAAAACAAGTCATTAGCACTGATTCTTGGTGGAACCCGGGGGGGCGGCACACTGAATTACCAGGGAAAGACATACAAATTTAAAATGAAAGGGTTTTCAGTAGGTGGCCTGGGTTACGTCAGCATTGACGCTGTTGGTAAAGTCTATCGTCTTAAAAAACTTGAAGATTTCAATGGCCGTTATAATGCCGGCCAGGTAGGTGCTACTGTAGGCAAAGGTAAAGGTGGCGGAACATTAGAAAACGCAAATGGTGTCATTATTAAACTTAGCCAGAAATCTACCGGTTTGGCATTAAGTATGAGTCTTTCCAGTGTTATTTTTGAATTTGAGAAATAGTCGTATAAAAAGGGCAGAGCCTGTACTTTGCCCTTTATTACTACCAGTAATATACCCAACTACCAACCATAACCGATTTTGATACTATAGGTATTATCAATACGGTCTTTATCTATAGCAGGGGTATTATCAAATTCAACCTTGGCTTCCAGACTGGCGATAAAACCATGCGGTAGCAGGAACCTTAATCCAGTCCATGTCTTGATCACAACATCCTCAATATCTTCAAGGCCCTGCAGTCCTTCGCTTCTATGGTACACCTGGGTGAAATCTGTAAAAACATACTTGTCAAAATTAACAGACCAGTTAAGTGCGGGGTAATCATTATTTTCCTGGCTATCAAATTCTTCATAAATCCATGAGCCACCCAGTTCGCCAGAGAGGTTAAGTTTCTTGTCATTGTAGAAAATGTAACCGATACCGCCTCCCAGTCCGGAGCGCAGGTTAAGGTCTGCGAAAGCATCACTTTCAAGCCGCACACCTGCAAAATAGTATTTCTTTTGATTAACAAAATAGTCGTATTTTCCGCTTAAAAACCATTTGTCCTTGGTGGTTATGCCTGAAGCCTTGTCTCTTTCAAGATCAAGAAAGAATCGCAGGCGATCATTTTTTCGTCGCAGAACCAGTTCGGTGTCCATGTCGATTTCATCTGAATCGGTATTACCACGTTCATATTCTATAGCCAGATTGACCCTTCCCGAGAATTTATAGCCATCACCCGTTTGCCACGATTCAGGATTGATATGTGTGAGAGTAGCCCGTTTTACGATTCGGGTTTCATCCGTCGTGGCAGACTTGATGATAGTAGAACCATCCGAGTTTCTGATTGTGTCTGAAGAAATTATCTCATTGCTATCCAGCATGAGTTTTACGGGTTTATCAGTTTTTAGTTCACTCACTTCATCCCAGTGTATCTCCAGTGTCCCGGCGTAGGGTGTTTTGAAATGCAGAACCTGTTTTTCCTTTTTAATGACTTCGCCTGTTAGCTGGTCACCGTTTCGCATTAGTAGTACATCCGCACTGGCGGGCTGAAATACAATAACCAGTGACAGTAATACGAGGGTAGGTCGTGTAAGCTGTAATAAAGTATTCATTGTCAGGTGGTGAAAAAACCTATTCGGGTTTTGAATTTTCATATTTTATTCTAATGTCAAGTGGTTGAGTAGTGTCCAGATGTATATCACGCTGAGGGAATGCAAACACGATTCCTGCATCGTTGAACCGTTTGTTGATTTCACTGTGTAGTTCAGTTTTAACCGTTAAACGATAATCCAGTGAATCAATAAAGCATCTTAGTATCAGTGTTAGTGAGTTGTCACCAAAGCCTTCAAAAGAGACGAATGGTTGAGGAGTTTCCAGGATACGTTCATTGTCTTCTGTTATATCCATAATTATCTTTCGGGCCAATTCTACGTTACTACCATAGGCGATTCCGATAGGAAAGATAATGCGTGTTATCTGGTCGGATAATGACCAGTTAAGCAGGCGCCCTGTTATGAACTCCTTGTTCGGAACGAGCAGCTCTTTACGGTCACGTGTCAGAATGGTGGTGGCGCGTATTTGTATTCGGGTAACGACTCCGTCGCTGTCACCAACTGTGACCACATCACCAATTCTGATAGGGCGTTCGAACAGTATAATGATGCCGCTTATGAAGTTTGCTACGATTTCCTGCAGTCCAAACCCGATGCCTACGCTCAGCGCTGCAAACATCCACTGGACACTGGACCAGTTAACACCCAGGGTACTAAATAACAGTGCAATCGCTACGCCGACCAGGACATAATTAGTAAGCGTTTTAATGGTATAGCGGGTGCTGGAGGTCATCGAAAATTGTTGTAGCAGTACAATCTCCAGCAGCGAGGGCAGACGCTTGGCTGCAACAAATGCGATGATGACAATAAGTAGCGAAAGACCCATGTCAGCAAGTGTAACCGGAACGAGTTTTTCCTCATTGCCTATAACGGTTGATTGATACCATAGAGTCACCTGGTCCAGTACAGCAAAAGCGGGAAGTACAGAGGACCATATCAGCCATAAGCCCAGAATAGTTATTATGGCAAGGAAGGTGTTAAGTAGCTTGATGCTTTCCTGATTTAACGCGGCGAGATCGATTTCGGGTTCATCTGTTAGTGTGATAGCCTCCTCACTAACAGCTTCCTTGTTATCAACTGATTCGGCAGCCTTGCGTCGTTCAAGCATCGCCTGCAAAGTCAGTTTTCGCTGACTTATGACTAACCAGCGAACTGCGATCTGGTGCAGTACAATCAGGGCCAGCACAAACCATAGTGTGGTGACCATGCTGGCAGTAAGCGTGGTCGCAGTATTGACATAACCGGTTATTGCAAGGCCAACTAACAGTGCAGGAATGGCCTGAGACAGTATTAGCCAGAATTTGCGCCAGCGTGCAAGCATGCTGCCTGGATGTTTTTTGAAGAGTGCGCTTAATACCCCTTTTTTGGGTTGAAAGACATAATAAAAGAAAACACTCAGGCTTAATATGGTGGCTATAAAAGCCACCCTGCCGACTCCAGCAGTGAGTTGAGTGCCGTTATATGCCATTGAAAGAGCGGTAATAGATCCAGCTGGCAGGAACGTAAGCAGCAGTCGGTCTATGTTGCGTGCCAGAATCTTCAGGCTGTTTCTCGGCCATCTAAAGTGCAATGCTGCAACCCCGTTTGGCAGGCAAAACATATGAAACGCCATCAGGTAAAGAAAGGGTGTTGAAATCCAGGTTAAGGTTGATGACAGTGTTTTGCTGAAGCCGAAGGCATCAGGCGACAAGTCCAGCTGTCTTGCAATAATATACATTAGCAAGGGCCAGGGTATGGCCAGTAAAAAAGTTAACCCTAAGGCCTTAAATGTGTTGGTGAGTTTGTCTCTGGAGGGTTTGGCTACATCCTTGCCTGTTTCTTTAAGTAAAATACGTATTCTTCTTGATTTCCAGAGAAGTAAGGCAGGTATGAGTAGCTCAAGTACGAATAGCGGAGAATTGCCAAGACTGTTGCCGAGCAGGGTGACGATTTTCAGCCAATTATGTGGAGAGATCAGCTCTCCGATCTGTTCTGGTAACAGCTTTAATGTATCAATACCTGGCATGGGGGCACTGCGTATCCATAACAGGTTTTCGGCCAGAAATTTATCATAGTCTTTAACGACTTCAATAAGTTGCCTGTGAGCCAGATCCAGTTCACCAAGTGTCCTTAAGTAAGTTTTGCCAGCGGTAATCACCTTTACAATCAAACTATGTCGCTGTTCCGCAGCCTCCGTAACATCTTTTCGTATTGAGGCTGCTATGTCGGGTGGTAATTTGGCCATTAACTGGTCAATGTACGGCTTCATATTTTGCAGCTTGCTTAATTCTTCATTATTGAGTATCAGGCTGAGGTTGGTATCGGAAATGGTTTGTTCAATTCTTTTGAGACGAGCCTGATATTTCTCTTTTTTTGGTAGAGATCTACGCTGGTTCAACAGGACCTGGCCAACAGCGTGACTGACATCGATTAGTTTGATTTTCTGTTTGGCGCTGCGGAACTCATCCTGGATGCGTTTAGTTTCAGCTACAATATCAAGATCACGACTGCTGGCTTTCTCCAGGTCGGATGAGATGGACTTCAAGGTTTCAGTCAGAAGTGCATTATTCTTGGCAAGTTCCTGTATCAGTGGATGTTTACCTTCGGCCTTCAGTTGCGCAACCTCGGCTTCTGCAACAGCCTGCTCGGTTTCCGAGCGTCGCTCCTGATTAACTAGCTTATCAAGCATCGCCATACGTGTTCTTAGCCGGTCAAGTGTTTGTGATGTCCTGCGCCGTTGTGTTTTCAGTAAGGCAATGCGCATCGGTTGACTTAATAATTCCTGATCGAGCATTTTGACCTGACTGGAGATCATGGCAGATCTTGCGGTAAGCAGCCAGTGCCGGGCTTCGGTTACCAACGGATGCTGATCTGCTGGTGCAGGAATACTGAGTTCGGAAGCAATATCCAGCTTTTGTTTTTTTGCTTCGCCCAGCTCAATAACGGCTGTCTGTGGGCGCTCTATCTGTGCTGCAATCTGTATATCGAGATCAGACAGCTTTGCTTCGACAGCGGAGGCATTAGCCTTTTCTGTTAATAAAGCCTGTTCTATTTTCGCCAGAGCTGAGTTTTTTGTGACAGGTATTTTGACAGGGTTGCCTTTACTGGCTACCTGTTCAATTTTGGCCAGTATTTTCTTTTCTTGTTCAGGTGCCTCTTTGCGCGATTTTCTATAAAGATTTGTAGCTAAATTATGTTCTCTGGTCTTGTTGATACTATCCAGTGTTTTTTCATATATTTCTTTAAGTCTTTGTTTGTTGGTTTCATCAAGTTTGTTCTGAGAATCAAGACTCTTCAGACGATTTTGAACGACACCTTCGTTCAGGGCCTGCAGTTTGTTTTTGGCGGGGAAGGCACTATTAATCGGCACAAGAAGTAAGGTTAACAGACAGCACTGCACCAGAATATCCCGTAATTTCATTATGGGGAAACCCCTGTTTTCTAATTATAGATAGTGTGGAAATTGTACAGGATTATATGACTTTATACCTGACTTTGTAGTCAAAATATTAAATCTAATTTTGCCCTTGATTTGAAGATACGATATCACCTGCAGCAAAAGCAAATAAATCTTGTTTCTGACTTCGATAAGGACAGATTATAACAGAGAACAGCAGCTTGACGATATGTCCGGCTTGTCTAGACTCACAGCATGAGAAGATATTTCTCGGTATGCAATGCACTATTCATACATGTTTTGACGGGTGCTGTGGAAACAGTTATCCGTTGCGTGGAAAAGATATGCGAATGCCTGCATAGCAGGCCAATTATAAGTTTTTGCACTGCGAGGTGGTTTGTCACGAACAGGTACATGAATTACCTCGCCTGGAGGTTATCATTATGAGCAGGATAACATTACTTATCGTTATGCTAAGTGCTATGACATCCGTTTTCTCTGCAGGTGAAATGACTGGAAAACATGAAATGCGGTTTGACAGGTTCGATTCGAATGACAATGGCTATATTAGCCAGGCCGAGGCAAAGGACAGGCATCGTGTTTATTATTACTATCAAAGGGCTGATATAAACTCGGATGGTCATCTGGATGAATCCGAGTTCAGTGCTTTTGAGATGGAAGTGCCCGATTATCCCGGCTCTACAGGGCGGTAATTACCATAAATGAGGCAGTGCAATATTTACTGCCTGATGCAGGCCCTGATATAAGGTGGGGCCTGTATCAGGCGTTAGTGTTTGTCGCGTTTTTATAGGCTGGCTACGCAGTTGCTTAACGCGAGCTCCGGCGGGTCTACAGAGAAAGTGAACGGGGATGTTTTTTTCAGTGCGCTCAGACCCAGGATTTGTCGCGTTTTACCCGGGAAGACGGCTACCTCAATATCCTTCAGCCAGCAGTTATTACCTATATTCATGGCGCTGATAGAATAGACTTTGACGACCATTCTATCGCCATTGGCAAGAATGCCTGTTAGATCTTTTACGTAATCAGCTTTCCCCTGCTGTTTAAGGATATCAAGCGTTTCTTCGTTGATGGTGCTGTAACCTGAACCGGTGTCAACCATCATCTTTACTGGGCCCATTCCCAGAATTTCACCTTTAACATAAAAAGTTGAAGTACCAGTGGTTTCCATACTAATCACAGTAGATGGATCCACAGCGACTGCGGCATGACTATATATTAGGGAAGTTACTAATACGAGCAGGGTCCGGGAAAAGGTCATAAGTGATACTCTTATTTGTAAGGGCTATTAAAATATCTAATGCGCTTAAGTAAATCCTACCATAAAAAAAACCCACATGTGGAACACAACTTTCTTATCCAGGTAGCCTTCTATTCTGTTGGCAATTGACCGGAATATTCATGAATATCGGCTTTTTTGAGCTGAGCTTGACCAAATCTTCGTGTATTCAGCTATAAACAGAGCTGAATGTGCATGATTTCTCAGTTTAAACAATTAGATGCAGAGTCTATCCAAATAACGTGGTTTGTGCGTGATTGGTTGCAGGTGGTTATAGACAGGCCTGGCACAGAACTGCGGCATAATACCATCTATTATATATGGTAAATATTCACAACGAGCTTGCTCATTGGATAGCCTTTATAATTCTGGTTAATAAAAAAGTTAATGACTATGGTAAGAAGATACAAGTAAGACAGAACTTGAGACACGCTAGTGGTGGATGTTTTACACATACCAGCTTTCTGCGAATTTTTCAGTTTTATTGAGTTTGTTAATCACCCATTCCAAATCAGGTAGCATCACCAGCGCGTCATCAATTTATGAAATTATTCAGCGCGCTTTCAAAAATTTCCAATACGGATTTCTGCACGGGCGGATTATCAACCTGGGAATACGGGTAGATGCGCATGACATCTTTCACCGCTCTCACTGTTGCAGCAATGTCGCCATCAACGACAAAGCGAAGCAAGAAATATTTTATAACAGCGATAATACTTACAAAAATGGCTTAACAGAAAGTCAGCAGATACCACATCGCCTTCATACACAAAAAAACGGTTTTTGATTCAAGATTGAATGGCTTCACCTTACTGGACTTTCAAACTTGTGCGTGTGTGTTTAATCTGTTTTAAATAACGACGTGCACCAGATTGGTTTTGGCGCATAAAGATAAGTAATTTTTGCATCCTTAACTAAGGTTTGAAATTTAATAAAAACACTATAGTATTGGCCTTCGGGGAAACAATAGAAATCGACTTACATCAGCATAAAAAGCACTGTGTCTACCAACCCTCAAAGCGATAACTACATGGAAGCTTACCAGCTGCCCGAGCTCGGTACACAGTTTGATATGACCCGGCTCGAAAATCCAACTATTGGCAGGGAGGCAAGCCAGGCAGTTTATATGGGAATTGCCCAGTTTCCAAAGAAGCTTAATACTGAGTGGAACCTGATCAACCGTGTTATCTGGACCGTGCCGAGCGTGCCATTGGACCAGGGCAAGATAGATGATTACGATATTAGCCTCGGCCCGGGTGGGGGTTTACTACCACCTGGTAGCGGTTTGCTGCCCCCGATTGATCTGTTTGATGGGCGTACTACCGGACTTGGTGATATGTTTTACGTCGGTCTGTTTTCTCCCTCAAAACCCATTGATGTTGAAGGCGGTGGCAAAATTGTCTGGGGTGCCGGATTTGATATAGGTCTGCCAACGGCGAGTGAGGATATTCTGGGTACCGGTAAGTGGACAGGAGGGCCTTCGTTGCTGGGTGTCTATCTGGGTCCGAAATGGAAAGTCGGCGCACTGGCAACTCAATATTGGGACTTCGCGGGTGATGATGACCGTGGCAGTATCAATATGACCAACCTTCAGTACTTTATTTTCTACAGTATTGATGATGTATCTTCGATTGGTGCCGCACCGAACATTATATGCAACTGGGAGCAGACCAATGACAACCGCTGTACCGTTCCGATCGGTATTGGCTATAACACAACCGTACAGATGGGTAAGGTGCCGGTTCGTATGGGTATTGAGGTACATTATTCTGTGGTTCAGCCCGATGATATACCTGGATCGGCATGGAATGTTCGTGTGTTTTTTATACCCGGAGTGCCGTCTGCACTGTTTGACTGGATGCAGTAGTTACTCCCTGGTTAACTGCAGCCTCAGGTTGAGGCAAGAAGGGTGATAGCATTGATATGCATGTAGCTGAATGCAGCACAAAGATAGCCTCGGCCGAGAACCATCTGGCTGTCTCTAGCCAGTATAACGCTGAACAACCAGGCTGGCATTGGTGCCACCAAAGCCGAAGTTGTTAGTCAGGATTGTGTTTAGTTTTACGCCATCCTGTCGTGTGGTGACGATTGGAAAATCTTGTGCACGTTCATCCAGTTCGGTGATATTAGCAGATGCCTGGATAAAACCGTGTTCCATCATCAGTAGAGAATAGATGGTTTCCTGTGCGCCCGATGCGCCTAGAGAATGACCAGCCAGTGATTTACTGGAACTGAGTGGGGGTACCTTGTCACCAAATACATTGCGTATGGCTTCCAGTTCTTTTACATCACCCACCGGGGTGCTGGTGCCGTGAGTATTGATATAGTCTGGGGCAGAGCTGACGGTAGACAACGCCTGTTGCATGCAGCGGGCAGCTCCCTCACCCGATGGGGCAACCATATCAGCACCATCTGAGGTTGCGCCATAACCGGTTAATTCTGCATAGATGTGTGCACCGCGATTCAGTGCATGTTGTAACTCCTCGATCACCAGTACAGCGCCACCACCGGCAATAACAAAGCCATCTCGGGTAGCATCATAGGTACGAGAAGCAGTTTCGGGCGTTTCGTTATACTTGCTCGACAGGGCGCCCATGGCATCAAAGAGCAAGCTCAGGGACCAGTGCTCCTCTTCACCACCACCGGCAAACACAATATCCTGCTTACCCATCTGGATCTGTTCCATCGCATTACCAATACAATGGGTGCTAGTGGCACAGGCAGAGCTGATAGAGTAATTAATGCCTTTAACTTTGAATGGCGTGGCCAGACAGGCCGATGTGGTACTGGCCATGGTTCTCGGCACCATATAAGGGCCAACCCTCTTAATGCCTCGGCTGCGCAGGATGTCAGCTGCCTCAACCTGGTTGGAGGATGATGCACCGCCCGAGCCCATGATCAGCCCGGTTCGCGTGCTGGAAACCTGATCGCCTGATAGTCCGGCATCTTCGATAGCCTGTTGCATTGCAATATAGGTGTAGGCCGCAGCATCGCCCATGAAGCGGCGCGCCTTGCGGTCGATATGATCCTCAATATTGATATCTATAATGCCAGCCACCTGGCTGCGCATACCCATGTCCTGATATGCCTGTTTAAAGTGAATACCGGATTTACCCTCATACAGGGATGTCAGTACATCCTGTTTGTTGTTACCCAGACAGGAAACTATGCCATAGCCGCTAATTACTACACGTTTCATAACCATTGGATCCTAATTCTCATCATCATTTGTAAACAAGCCAACACGTAAATTTTTGGCGTGATAGATTTCTTCGTCACCGCAGACAACCTTGCCATCTGCTATACCTAATATCAAACCACGTGCAATAACACGTTTTATATCAAGATGATAGCTTATTTCTCCAGCGTCGGGTAATATCTGCCCACTGAATTTTACTTCGCCTACTCCTAATGCGCGACCTCGGCCGGGATGACCATTCCAGCCCATAAAAAAGCCAACCAGTTGCCACATGGCATCCAGGCCAAGACACCCCGGCATCACCGGGTCTCCCGGGAAGTGGCATTCAAAAAACCACAAGTCTGGCGTAATATCCAGTTCTGCGATAATTTCCCCTTTGCCGTAGTGGCCCCCTTCATTGGAAATATGTTTGATCCGATCCAGCATCAGCATATTCGGTAGCGGCAACTGGGCATTCCCGGGGCCAAAAAGCTCGCCACGCCCGCATTTTAGCAGCTCGTCACGTGTGAAGGAGTTCTGTTGCGACATGAATAATACCTTAGTTTGTCCATGGATCGGATTGATCTGGGGCATATTGTATACGGTTTAGCGGGTAGACTGCTATTGGAATGCTTAATTTGCCTGTTTGAACTATTTATTGGTCGTAATATCCACACTGACGTCAGTCAGGCTATATAATACGGTTCGCATATTAACCGCAGGTTAACGACAGCATTATGACTCCAGTACTAACCTTGAAAAATATCTCCCTCAGCTACGGTCATGTGGCCCTGCTGGATCGTGTAGAAATGGCCATTGAGCCGGGTGAACGACTCTGTCTGGTCGGCCGCAATGGTACGGGAAAAACCAGCCTGTTAAAGATTCTGTTTGGCGAGGTGCCTGCAGATGAAGGCGAACGCTGGTTACGCGCAGGCCTGCGCGTCGCGCGTCTGGAGCAGGAACTGCCGCAATCAAGCCAGGGTAGCGTGTACGATGTGGTTGCCGACGGGCTGGGCCGATTAGGCCAGGTGATACGTGATTACCATCATGCCATCCAGGCACTGGAACATGACCATAGTGAGCAGCAGATAATGCGGGTTTCAGATTTACAGCACGACCTGGAGGCAGCCGATGGCTGGCGCTTTGAGCAACGTATAGATGAAATGCTAACCAAGATGGGCTTGCCGGCAGACCAGGAAATATCCAGCCTGTCGGGTGGCATGCAACGGCGCGTATTGCTGGCCAGGGCGCTGGTGACGGACCCGGAACTGTTGTTACTGGATGAACCAACCAATCACCTGGATATCGAGGGCATTACCTGGCTGGAAGAGTATTTGTTTGGCTATAACGGTGCGCTGATATTCATTACCCATGACCGCGCCTTTCTGCAAAATATGGCAACACGGATACTGGAGCTGGATCGGGGCGACCTGACATCCTGGCCCGGCAACTATGCTAATTACCTGACCCGGCGCGAAGAGCGTCTGGCAGCAGAGGCTAGCCAGAATGCCCGCTTTGACAAAAAACTGGCCCAGGAAGAAGTCTGGATACGCCAGGGCATCAAGGCACGCAGAACCCGTAACGAAGGCCGGGTGAGGGCACTCAAGTCATTAAGAGAGAGCCGCCAGTCCAGAAGGGATGTGCAGGGCAAGGTGCGTCTGAACCTTGAAACAGCAGAGTCTTCCGGCAAAATAGTGGCTGAAGTTGAAAATATCAGCGTGGGTTATGAAGGTAAAATACTGATCAAGGATTTTTCGACCCGCATCATGCGCGGTGATCGCATCGGTATCATTGGCCCCAACGGGGTGGGTAAAACCACATTGATTCGTACCCTGTTAGGCGAATTAAAGCCCGAGTCCGGTCGGGTAAAGTCAGGAAGTAAATTACAGGTCGCCTATTTCGACCAGACCCGTGCCCAACTGGACCCGGAAAAAACCGTTATAGACAACCTTAATCAGGGTAGCGATATGGTTACGGTTAATGGCAGGGAGACACATGTCATCAGCTACCTGCAAAACTTCCTGTTCGCACCCGACCGGGCCCGATCACCGGTTAAATCGCTATCGGGTGGTGAGCGCAATCGCCTGTTACTGGCGCGCCTGTTCACGCGTCCGGCCAATGTACTGGTAATGGACGAACCGACCAATGATCTGGATGTCGAGACCCTGGAATTGCTGGAAGAATTATTATGCGAGTATGACGGCACCCTGTTGCTGGTCAGTCATGACCGGGCATTTCTGGACAGTGTTGTGACCAGTACCATTGTGTTTGAGGGGAATGGCAAGCTGGGTGAGTATGTGGGTGGTTATCAGGACTGGTACGATTATAATCAGCAGCATGGCTCCGCAGTCAAGACAGCTACAAAAAACGAAAAACAATCTACCAGCAAGGCGGCAACGGAATCAGTTAAAAAGTCGGTAAAACTCAGCTATAAAGATCAGCGTGAGCTCGATAGTTTGCCGAATAAAATTGAAACACTGGAGTCAGAACAGCAGTCATTAAATGATCAGATCAATGGCCCTTATTTTTACAAACAGGACCAGAAAAAGATTGATGAAACCTTGTCTACACTGAGCCGTGTCACCCGTAATCTGGAAGATGCCTACAGTCGCTGGGACGCGCTGGATAACTCATAAATCAGTTTGTCGCCTGTATTCTGATCGAAATCATAAACCTGATCAGAACCTAATGGCACTATCTTAAGCGACAATCAAACAGACTATATCCATTCCATGTCCGGCGCTTCACGCATCATCGTCTATGGTTGCATTTCAACGGTATTTTGGTTAGTTAACGGGTCAGCAGGGTTTATCTTAAGTAATTACCATTATGATCAGAACCCTGCTCAGAACCAGGGCGAACCCACAAACAGGTAAAGACTCTTCTCGCCACCCTCGGCAGCACCAATCGCAAGATACACCGGGCCGATGGGAGTATCAGCCCCCAGGAACATGCTACCTGCAGTCAGTGTGTTATCAAAGTCTATCTCACTTGTATCTTGCCAGGTGTTCCCCAGCTCCAGTGTTGCGCCGACATAAGTGCTGAAGAAACGTGATTTACTCAACTTGTGTATATAACCGGCCAGCAACAGGCCGCTGTGTTGACCGCTGAGCTGATTTAGCTGCAGTCCGGACAGGTTCAGGAAGCCACCGAGTGCGAACGCATTCTGGATTAAACCGAAATTATCAATTGTGGTGTTGAAAGTGCTGCGAAGTAATATTGAGCCGCTACGAACAGGATATGCCCCAGTGCAGTAAAACCTGCCTGGTCAAAGTCATGGTCTGCACCGATGCTCTCACGTGAAGCCGCGTAATTCAGTGTGAACGAGCTACCCGTTGTCGGGAAAGCGATATTGTTCAGAGTGTCATACTGGAATTCAGCGAGAAGATCACCCGAATCAAAGTCCCCGCCTCTGAGCCTGGGATCTGTCGGATCACCCGTTTTCAGGCTGACGCTGCCTGTGCCGCGCCGGTAACCTACGCGTAACCGCGCCAGGTTGCCAAAATTTCGCCCGGCCCAGAGCTCCATGAAGGTCTGTTTGACCTGGTGTCTGGAAAAAACCTTACTGCCTAAAAAGTTATTTACCGTCATACGCTCGATTTGTAGTATTGGGTTAATAAAATATTTTTCTTCTGTATCCAGTGGCTGGTACCATTCAGTAGCCAGGATCGGGTTTTCACCTAATTGCACTACTGAACGCCATTCACCATTCAGGCCGTTCATCGGTTTCATGGTATAGGCGGCGGCGATGTTAAAGACGCTTTCACCATCCATGTCAGTAGATAAGTCCAGCCCGAATTCAATTCCACTGGTGCCCCACGGTTTTTCAGTGGCATTAATCTTCAGACCTGTTTTCCCATCTTCTTCAACTATGGTATAGCCTACATGCGAATAAATACCCAATGCGTAGATTTCGTTGATACTCTTGTCAATACTATCTGTATCCAGCAGGTCCCCTGACTTAATATCCAGTCGTGCACGAAGCAGCTCATCATCAAGTATCGAGTTATCGTTAATACGCACAAAATCAATAGCAGGTTGCCGGAAATAGTCAGTATTATGTTTCGACATATGCTGCGCATAGTCAGTCGGGGATATGGCCAGTCGTTTTAGCTGATCCAGTTGTTTGGTAGCAGCTGTACTACCGGCAGTGAAAGCGTCATGGTAGCGGTTGAAATCAGTCGATGTCAGGTCACCCAGTTCAGGAATGATCAGGATATCCTGATCAGTCAGGCTGGCAATCTGTTTTTCAGTATTGCTCCGCGTCATAAGCTCGGCCATCTATATCTACGGCTTCAAAGGCACCAGGAACGGCCATACTGGCACGAATGGCAACACCCAGATCACCTTTACCCAGGATAACCTCTTCACCCGTGGTGATGTCAGTAGCGATGGCCCGGAACGGGATGGGTAGTTTGTCAAAATCATTGATACGGGCTGTACTGATGACGAGTTTACGTATTGCCAGCTCGAAGCGTTGCCCCTGTATGAATGCAGTCGGTAATTGCATGCTGCCATCTTTTACCCCGATTTGTTGATCTATCAGGTACAAACGTTCATCAGCCTTGTCGCGATAAGTCTTGTCAGAACGGGGTCCGTGGTCATCTAATACACCATCCCAGTCTATTTCGGCAAGGGCATTTTCTATTTCATCAGCACTCATGCCCGATGCGTACAGTGCCCCTACTACAGAACCCATGCTGGTACCGGCGATATAGTCAATCGGGATATTATTTTGTTCCAGTATTTTCAGGATGCCGACGTGGGCACCGCCACGGGCACCACCGCCGCTTAGTGCCAGACCTATTCGCGGACGCTTTTTTTCAGTTGTGAGTTCAGGCTCATCAGCTGGTGAGGCGTATACTGGCGGCACTATTCCGGCAACAAGAACTAGCAGGAGTGAAGTAAGGAGGCAGGCTCTTGGGGTTATCGTGTAAAGATTACGGGTGAGCATCAGATTTATCCTGAAATAGTATTAATATCAATCGTATCACTGCTAATGGTATGGACCACCTTATTTTCTAATCGGCATCTTAAAGCCCCATGATGGAGTTGCTACCAATCATCAAAAAGTGAGTGGATTCAGAATGAACATTATTACATGAGTAGCGTAGGATGTGGTGAAGAATGAACCGCATCAGCATGTGCTGAATACTGATTAGATCAGAACCACGGCGGTCCAACAAACAGATACAGGCTCTGCTCACCACCTTCAGCAGCACCTACCGCGACGTAAACCGGGCCAATGGGCGTGTCAGCGCCGAGAAATACACTGCCAGCCACCAGCGAATTATTAAAATCTACATCACTGGTGTCGTTCCAGGTATTACCCAGTTCCAGTGATGCGCCAGCATAAAATTTAAAGAACCTTAATTTCTTTAGCTCGTATAAATAAGCGGCTGTTAACCGTCCACTATGCTGACCACTCAGCTGGTTTAGCTGCAACCCGGATAGTTTAAGAAAGCCACCGGAGCGGAACAGATTCTGAATAGGCGCATCATCGTCGAATGTGGTGTTATAGCTGGCGCCAAGTAATAAAGACCCTTTGCCAGATGAAAAAGTACTCAGGACCTGAAAGCCAGCCTGGTCGAATTCCTGGTCAGCGCCGAGTCCCTCACGAGATGCCAGATAGTTCAGACTCATGAAACTTCCCTCGGTCGGGAAAGGAATGCTGTTTATTGTGTCATAGGTGAAATCAAGCTTGATTTCACCATTATCGAAATCA